>JAPOVQ010000015.1 GCA_026708035.1 Chloroflexota bacterium
CTGGAGTGGGCCACACGTGCGGGGTGAGGACCGACGGCTCGGTTGAATGCTGGGGATTGAATGAAGATGGGGATGGGAACTACCTCGGCCAGTCCGACCCCCCGACCGGGCGGTTCGCATCCGTCAGCGCAGGGATTTCCCACACGTGCGGCGTGAAGACCGACGGCTCGGTCGCCTGCTGGGGTAGCAACTACCTGGGCCAAGCCACGCCGCCCGGGGCGGCCGAGGCTCCCGCGCCGGACGCGACCTCCGCCGAAACGGAACGGGAAGCCCTGATCGCCCTGTACAACGCCACGGACGGACCCAACTGGACGAACAACGACAATTGGCTGAGCGACAGGCCCCTTGGCCAGTGGTACGGGGTGGAAATCGAGAATGGGCGCCTAATCGGCCTTGCGCTTTCGGATAACGGGTTGAATGGCGACATCCCGCCCGTGCTGGGGCAACTCTCCGACCTGGAATTCCTGGAACTTGACCTCAACCAACTGAGCGGAAGTATCCCGCCTGAGATTGGCCGGCTCTCCTACCTGTTCATCCTGCTTCTCTACGGCAACGACTTGAGCGGAGAGATCCCGGCCGAATTGGGGCAACTCTCGGACCTGTTCTGGCTGGACCTCTCCGTCAACCGGCTGAGCGGAAACATCCCGCCCGAACTTGGCCGGCTCTCCTACTTGGAGGGACTGGTTCTCGATAACAACCAGTTGAGCGGGGAGATACCTGCCGAACTGGGCCGACTCTCAAACCTGGAGCATCTGACCCTCTTTGGCAACAACTTGACCGGAGCGATACCGGCTGAACTGGGCCAGCTCGCCAACCTGGACTACATGGATCTCAGCGACAACGACTTGAGCGGGGAGATTCCCGCCGAACTGGGGCAACTCTCCCTTTTGACGGGCCTATACCTCTCTGGCAACGAGCTTAGCGGGTGCGTACCGGGCACATTAGGGGATGTGGATGAGAACGACTTCGACGTGCTTGGCCTGCCGTCCTGCTGATGCGCACGGGCGTTCCGTGGAGTGAAGTGCCAGAAGGCCTCCAGCTCAGTTGGAAGAGCGCCTCAATGGCATTGAGGAGGTCGTCGGTTCGAGTCCGACTGGGTCCACCAATCTGGATGAAGCCAAGTGCCTTCCCTTTGAGATGCAATGTGGCGGTGTTGCCTGGAACGGTGCGCCGCAAGCCTCAATCCGCCGCCTCGGCCTCCGAATGGGCCTGGTGAGACTCTTGAGACTGACGACCGTCCGTTTGTTGCTGGTGCTGGCGACGGCGGCTGCGCTCATGGTCGCGGGGGCTTGTGACGGTGCTGAAGAACAGATGGAGACAGCACCGGTCGCACCGACCACTGCGCCTGACGCGCCCACTCCCTCACCTGATTCGCCCACGCCGGCTGCCGACGAGACACCAACTGGAGAAACACCGAGCGAGATCGAGGCCGCGGCCCGTCGGCTCTTGGCCGAAGAGGTGGGCGAGGGAAGCTACACGCTCGTCAGTTCCGAGGCCATGGACTGGTCGGACGCCAGCCTCGGTTGCCCGAAAGAAGGCTTCGGCTACGCGCAGGTCATTACTCCCGGCTACAAGCTCGTGTTCGACCTGGCGGGCACGTCCCACGCGGTGCACACCAACGCCGACGGCTCCCACATGGTGGTCTGCGCGGACGTGTCCGCCCGGTGAGTTGACGCGCCCCGCGCTTGCCGTCAATGAGGCCATGACCAAGCGACAGCGAGCGGCGTCATGACCGCGCCTGCCAGCGGGGCATAATATCGGCCCCCGGGCCCCGAGCTCAGCTGGAAGAGCACCTCAGTGGAATTGAGGAAGTCGTCGGCGCGAGCCCGACTGGGTCCGCCACAATCTCTTTACCTGATGGAGGACCTACAAGAATGACTCAGACAGGCATCGGGAGTATTGAGAGAGTCCCCATTGCGAGCGTCTGGCCACACGAGGCCAACGACTTTACCCCGTGGTTGGCAGAGAATCTGCCGCTGCTTGGCAATGAGCTCGGCATGGATCTGGAACTGGAGGGGGTCGAGGTCCCGGTTGGAAACTTCTCCCTCGACATACTTGCCAGAGATGCCAACAGTGAAGCCGTCGTGGCCATCGAAAACCAGATTGCAAACACGGACCATACGCATCTGGGCCAGTTGCTGACGTATTCAGCCGGCAAGAATGCCAGCGTCGTGGTGTGGATAGCTACCGAATTCCGAGACGAGCACAGGGCTGCACTGGATTGGCTCAACGAAGGAACCAAAGACTCGCTGAGCTTCTTCGGCATTGAGATTGATGCGGTGCGAATCGGCAATTCACTGCCTGCACCGCTGTTTCGATTGGCGGCAGCTCCCAACACATGGTCGAAGGACGTCCAGGAGAGTCAGGCCGAGGTGACCCCAAGGCAAGAGAAGTACATCCACTTCTGGCGCCCGCTGCTAGAAGACTTGCGACAGTCCCACGGATGGAATATTGGGACACGAAACAAGGGATCGTCCTACAACGCTGGCGCCGGCATAAACTCTGGCGCATTCGGCCGCACCATGCGGTTCACTTGGGAGGACGAAGCCAGAGTTGAACTGGTCATCAAGAGTCCAGAAAAGTCGTGGAACAAAGCTGCATTCGACTTGCTACAGGAATCAAGGGGCCAGATTGAGGAATCACTCGGGCCGGTGATTTGGGAGCGTCTGGATGACGCGAAGATGAGCAGAGTGGTGGTATCCCGACCTGGGCATATAGACGCTTCCGAGGACGAACTAAGCCAGATCAGGACTTGGATGATTGATCACCTCACTAGATTCCGTACCGCGTTCGGCCCATTCCTAGAGGATGTTCTGGAAAGAATGCAAGAAACTGGGGCGCAGGGCGAGAGCTAGGCATTTGGCATCGATCTGGGGCTCAATCAATAGAACGGCGTATACGTCTTTTGCGCTTCGGCTTGGCTACTGGCTCTCCGAATGAGATGGGGCCGTCCGTTTGTCAGCCCATGCGCACGAGGCATTTGCTTTTCCAAGCCCTGCTCAACCTAAGCACCCGCGCGGCAAAATGTCGGCCCCGCGGCCCATTGTTCCGCCGAAAGTGCGCCTCAATGGCATTGAGGAGGTCGTCAGTGAGAGTCCGACTCGGTCCACCGCCTCTTTGAATATGTCGCTGGGACTCCATGGACTGAATCCCGGTGTTTCGAGTCCACCATACTTAGGCTCCGGCAAACAGTTCGCCGCTCCTGGCGGACGCCCAAGACTTCCCTCAGGCGCTCAATGTTTGGATGCCATCCGCATAGTCAACGCGTGTCCTGGGACTTCCGCCTCCCTTAGGGTCGTCTAGTGCCGACAGTAAGCGACTCGAGTCAGTCACCCTACGGATCGGCGCGCGACCTGCCGTCTTACCAGGAGATGGCCAGTCAGATTCAGGGCGGCAAACTGTTGACCCGTTTGATTGCGCGGAAGCACCGCTCTGGACTTCTCGAAGTAGAACACCAGCTGAATCACCTGGTGGATGTTGTCGACCGCTTCTACGACCGGCTCGGTCCCCGCAACTGGGTTTTCCACGAGTCACTTAACGTCGCAGCAGTAGAGGCGATTCTCGACCAGTCGGCCACCTGCGAGGAGACTGAGCAGAGACTCGTTGAGATCTATCGCAACGAGGACAATCTGGCGTTCTGGGCTCGCCGGCTGTCCAGTGTCGACGGCCTCCGAGAGCGTGCCTGCCAGATTGAGCGAGCTCGCGAGCACTATTGCGCCGAACAGTTTGACAGCGCCACCCTCCATCTGATCGCTGTGATGGACGGTTTCGTCAATGACTTCGAACCGGGCGTTAGACGCGGCCTTGCTTCCAGAGACCCGGATGCGATGACTGCCTGGGACAGCGTCGTTGGACACCACTTGGGGTTAACGAACGCGCTCAAGGGATTCCTCAAGACAGTCAAGAAGCGGGTCGACGAGGAGGTCTACGAGCTACACCGGCACGGGATTATCCACGGCACGATCACGAGGTTCGACAATGTGATCGTCGCCACCAAGGCTTGGAACATGCTGTTTGCGCTTGTTGACTGGGCGGCGGCAACAAGGAAAGCCCGCGAGCCGCAAAAGCCTGAGCAGTCTTTCTCCGAAATCGTTCGACAGATGGCCAAGACCGCGAAAGTCAAGAGGAGAGCGGAAGCATGGAAGCCAATTCGTCACTTGTCTTCTGATATCGGCTTCCAAAACCACGAGATACACATACTAACCGTCGAATTCCTATCTCGCTGGCGGGAGCGCAACTTTGGTGCCCTTACACGCTTTCCGAGCAGGCAGTTCGGCTTACAGGACACACCGGTAGGGCAGTTGGCCGGGCAACTGCGTGAGGCCTTTGAGGGCTTCGTTCTCTCGGAGTTTCGCGTGACCGAGTTGGAAAACACCGCACCAGCAATCTGGCTATCGAGGGGCGAGGCCAACGTGAACGACTTGCCAGGAACCTTCGAGTGCCGCTGGACCGTGGAGGAGGCGGACGGAAGCTTCGGATACGGCTCCGATTCTGCGGTGTGGCGCCTCGTGTTCTTCGGCCCCACCGTATGGCGGCCAAGCTCGGAAACGAGATCCGACTTTGGGACAGAGGTGAGCCAATCGGGCGAGCACTGAGATTGCCTTGAACTGTCTGAGCCACCAAACATTGAGTATTGGGGGATCGTGAAGCCTCACCAGAGGCTCGTCGACCAGCCCGTGTAGCAAGACCTCCCAGAGAAGACTTCGCAACTCAGTCTGATCAGGCCCACCAGTCTCGGGCGTCCGGCACCGGGTCGTGGCGGGCTCAGTAGTCAGGATCGGATGGGAGCCGGAATCCAGCCGCGCTGGTGGCGCCAGTTGGGATTGACGTTGGCGAAGCGTCTCAGGCCTAGGCCGCCGATGTCGATGTTTGTTTCGCCATAGAGGACCAGGTCGCCGACGACCTTGCCCGTGGCTGGGGAGATGCCGAAGCCGTGGGCCGAGGCAGTAACGACGACGTAGTTGCTGGGAGAGTCCAGGATGTCGATGATCGGCATGTAGTCCGGCGCCTGTTCCACCACGCCGGCCCAGCTGCGAATCACCGGCACGTCTGCCACTTCCGGCAGCAGCTCCGCAAGCCGCCTGGCGATATTCCGGATGAGCGGCGTGTTGGGCTTGCCGGGCGTGGTGGTGAGGTCTACGTCGGCCCATTCGTGGGCGCCGCCGCCAAAGATCAGGTTTCCCCGCACGGCCTGGTGTCCGTAGAGCCCGTTCCCCACCAGGGCGATGCTGGTGAGCGGCTCGATGGGGGCGGTCGCCAGGATCTCCACCCGTGCCGGGGCCACGGGGATGTGAGCACCGACAAGCCCCGCCATCAGCCCGGTCTGAGGTCCGGCGGCGGCGACGACCATGTCGGCGGCGATTGGGCCGGCGGTCGTCTCCACCGACGTCACCCTGTCGGCAACGACCTTGAAACCGGTGACGGCGGTGTTCTGCAGGAGCCGGCCGCCCAGGTCTTGAAACGCCCAGGCGAATGCCTGGACCGCCAGCTGGGTGTTGGCGTGTCCGCCCTTGGCGAAGAACAGCCCGCCGAGCGTCCTCCCGGTGATTCCGGGAATCATGTCCCGAATCTCCGAGGGACTCACCATTTCCGCATGCAGGCCGTGGCGCAGGGCGTTGTCACGTTCGGCGTGCAGGGCGCCCATCTCCTCCTCCGTCACGGCGACCTGGAGCCGGCCCTGCTGGACGAATTCGGTGGGATAGCCCAGCTCATCGGCCAGGGTCTCCCAAGTCTTGGTGGCCTCCACGGCCAGCGGAATCAGCTCCGGCTCGTCGACCCGCTCGCTGATCATCCCGCCGTTTCGCCCGGAGGCCTCGCCCCCGACGATCCCCTTGTCGACGACGACGACGTCCCGGCCCGCCTTGGCCAGGCGATAGGCCGAGCTGAGGCCCGAAACGCCGGCCCCGATGACGACTACGTCCGCACTGTCCATGTGCCGCCGTCTATCCCAGCACCCGACTCGTCGGGCTGAACCACTTGGGCCACTCGCGGCGCACCTGCTCCGGCTCGTCGTGGGGCCACATGACACGCAGCGGGAGCGGCCGCACCGGCGGCCGGTAGGACATGACCGGTATGTCCGCGATGTCGGCGCCGGACTCCTCGGCCAGCAGCAGCGACACCTGCTCACGGCACAGCCGGCCCTGGCAGTGGCCCATGCCGGCCCGTGTCAGGCGCTTGACCTGGTCGGCATTGACCGGGTTTGCCCGCGCCTGGCTCCGCAGGCTGCGACGGCTCGCCTGCTCCGAGCCCCGCCCCAGAAAGCGCGGCGGCTGCAAGCCGATGATCTCGGCCCGCGTGACCTCCTCGCATTGGCACGCAAAGACATCTAGCCCACCGGCCTTGACGAGCGATCGATGCCATCGCTGCCAACCGGCGTGCGCGTCGGCGGGCGTGGCGTCGAGCGCAACCGGCTGAAGGTCTTGTCTCAGGGCGAGCGCTTCGTCCTCGTCGATGGCGCCGAGCGACTCGGCGGCGGCGAGTCCGGCCAGGCGGCCTTGGTTTCGTGCGATCTCGGCGTCCGGGACCATGCCGTCGTGGAAGCCGGCGACATCCCCCGCGACGAACACGGACTCGACGCTCGTCTGCATCCGGTTGTCGTGGGCCGGCGCCCACCCGCCGCGCTCGGACGCGAAGGCGAGGTCGCACCCCAGGAGACCGAGAAGCTCCACGTTGGGAACCAGGCCGATGGCGAGGCAGACGGTGTCGGCGGAAATGACCTTCTCAGTGCCGGAAACAGGCTGGCAATCGTCGTCGATCTCGACCAGCACGACGGACTCGATGTCACCGGCCGTGCCGACGGCTTCCTTGACGGTGTGGGACGAGTAGAGCTCCACGCCCGTGTCCCGCAATCGCGACACGAGGGCCTTGTCGCCGCGCACAGCCGCACAGACGTCCACGACGGCGGCTACCTCGACACCCGAGTCTTGCGCCATCCGGGCGGTGTTGAGGCCCAGGTCGCCGGATCCCAGGACCACCATCCGCCGCGAGGCCAACGCCCGGTAGCGACGCATCAGGGCGTGGGCGCCGTGGGCGCCCATGACGCCCGCCATTCCCGACCCGGGAAAGGACATCGCCAGGTCCCGGGCGCCGGCGGCCACGATGAGCCGGTCGAACTTGACCATCCACGATCGCTCGTCGTCGGCCAACCCGAGCTGGGGGCCGTCGAGCACCCGGCTGGTTGCGGAATTGCGAAAGGCGCCCCAGGCGCAGGTCCCCAACTGAACCTCGACGCCGGCTTCCTTGGCTTCCGCCAGCGCATGGTTGGCCGCGGCCACTCGCTCCAGCAGCACGTCCCTGGCGGGGAGCGGGTCCATGGCCCGTTGGCCGAAGAACTGGGGGACGTCCAGCGCCATCATGGAAGCGCCAATGGGGTTCTCGTCGACGAGCGTGACTCGCACGCCGGCTCGGGCCGCCCCGATGGCGGCGGAAGTGCCCGCCACCCCCGCCCCGACGACCACCAGCGGTTTCGATTCCACCTGAAGTCCCTCCCGTCGATCCGGAGGTCTGTTCTAGGGAGGGTCCGAACAACTCCGCGTCATGGCCCCGTCGGCGGCCATCTCCGATGGGTGACCGAACGGCACCATCTGGGACGCCAGCCGCTGACCCCCATCCTAACCTTCCCCCTTCCAGGGGGAAGGGATTGAATCAGTGGTTTCCTAGGTCGAATGTGCGTGTACGTCGGTGGCTTACGCGCCGTTTCGCGGCGATGCGATCCGGTCCGGCAGGGCGCCCCGCAGAGCCTTGGTGTAGTCGGCGCCGAATCCGCAGCAGGTGCCAATGATCTGGGCGCCCATTTCGACCCAGGTGGCCGCTTCTCGCGTCAACTCCGCGACTGTCTGTTCGTTGGCAACGCTGCTGTCCTGCCAGGTCTCGAGATAGTCTTCCCGGCCGGCGTCGGGATAGACGACGACGGGCCCAGACCAATGATCGAGCATGACCTGAAGGGCCGCCGCGGTTTCATCAATCCGGCTGTGAAAGATTCCAAGGACGTCGGGACCCAGCGCCGCGATCTCGTCGATGCCCTCGGCCAGGCTCATGTTGTCGTCGACCGTCCGCCAACTCGACGTCCACATGGGCATTCCTAGGCCGGTGCTGTAGGCACGGTCCTCGCCGAAACTCATCCGGACCGCATGATCGTCAGATGACACGGAGGCCGTGAAGGCCACCCACACGGGCAGGCCCGTGGCCTTCGCCGCTTCCGCGGCTATCGCCCTGGACTCGTTGTCGGCCCACAGATTCTCGATCAGAAAGAAGTCCACGCCGGACTCCGCCAGGATGTTCGCCTGCTCTTTGGCGTGAGCGCTCAATTCCTCCGCCGAAAGGCTGGCGCCATAGCCGTAGCCCGTGCCGCCCAACAGCGTCCCGGTCCTCCGGTCGCGGATGGGGATTCGGCACGAAATGGAACCGGCGATGTACACGTCCCTGTCGCCGGCGGCCCGATCGATGGCTTCGAGAGCCGCGTCCACGGCGCGCACATTGACTTCCCTGACCAGCTCGCTGTAGCCGGAAGCCTCCAGCGCCGGGCGCAGGGTGTTGAAGGTATTGGTGGTGATGATGTCGGCCCCCGCCCGGATGTAGCGCTCGTGCATCTGTCGCACGGTCGCCGCGTGCGTGTAGTTGCCGGGGCCGCACCAAGCGGCGGGGTCCATGGGCACGCCCATGGCCTGCAATTCGGTTCCGATGGCCCCGTCCAGGAGGATCACCTCACCCTGGTCGATACGGCTCTTCAGGTTCTGGTAGTCAGCCATGACGCCACGCTCCGTTGCGGATCGGAACTCAAACCGTCAAGCCCCATATTATCCGGCCTGGACCGGACAAACGGACGGCACGCGGAGATTCCCGCAGCCTTCTTCTGGCGGGAATGACGAATGGGGGAACGGAGGTGGTGGACTGGATTCCCGCTGCCGCCCTATGGCGCCGATCGCCGGAGCGGATGGCGCCAGCGGAGCCCCGGGAATCGGCTGAAGTCGGCGTCGGTGGACACGATCGTGCACCCGTGCTCGATGGCCACCGCCGCGTGTTGGGCGTCCGCCACCAGCTTCCCGGTTGCCGCGGAATTTCGGCACAGGTCCTCGAAGATCGCGAGGTGGTCGGGCCCGGGGCCCACGATGCGCGCCGTCGGCCGTTCCACGAGCGACGCGACGAAGGCAATCGCCGTGCCAGTGGTCGATGGCGGATCGAAAATCTGTGGGTTGGTGGCGATGCGGACGAATCCAGCGAGCACCAGCACTGACAAGGCGAAGGGTTCCGGTCCGGTCGCCAGGCGGGTGACCCAGTCGGCGTAGGCGGGCCTGAGTTGACGGTAGACAGTACCGTCTTTGAATTGCGGCTGGTCCTGTGAGCGTCACAGGGTTCTTCGCGCAATCGTCTTGAAGCAGACAGACGTAGGCACCGCGTCATTACCAATGCTCTGTCGGCGACAAGACGAATGGCCCCAAGCGGTCGCTTCATAGACGTTGGTTAGAGACGACGGGCTCTGAAGCCAGGAGGCCGCGAAGCGTGTTCAGGTCCGGTAGCGCCAAGACTTTGGACAGCCCTTCGTCTATGGCGCGGCGAGCGAGACAGTGGGACATGGCGGGGAGGCGTTGGAATTCGGCGTCGGTCATTTGGTCGAAGAGGTGGGCGAGGCTCTGCCGCTGAGTGGGTTTGAGACGGCGGGTGTCGAGGACGGGCAGTTGTTGCAGGTCGGCTTTCTTGAGGGCGACCCAGCCGCCTTCAGTGCTGGTGCGCTGGGCGACGATGGTCAAGAGGCCCAGGCTGGAGTTGAGCCAGAAGGCGAGGGCTTTTTCGATCGACGCGTCGTCGACGCGGATGGGCCACCAGACGTTTGAGAGCACATTCGTCTGTGAGCGCATGGCAACAATTCGGGCTGTGTTGAGGCGCAGTCTCTCGGATACGAGCAGCCGGCCCGCCTTGCTCCACAACTGATTGAGGGGTTTGAGACGACGGCCTGGTCGGGGTTCGACCAGTGGCGCCAGGTATTTGTCAGGTGGGGCCGTCAGGCGTTTTTGTTGCTCGGTGTCGTGGTTCATCACGATGGGATAGGCGGTTGCGGTGGCTGTGAGTTCAAAGCCGTCCCACACGTCCCGTCGGTCGGGCCCGACCTGACCGAGTTCGTCGACCCGGCAGAGCGGAACGCGGGCAGCGTGAGTCTCGCCTGGAACCCAGACTTCGCCATCGTCGAGGAGCCTGAGCGCGCTGCGCAACAGGTCGGCGCGAGCGAACTGGATGCCGGTCCACTGGGTGCCGACGAGCTTCGATTCCGGGAGGGAGGCAACCTCACCGACGTGCTGTCCGTCAACCTCCAGCAGGGCCGTTCCCGAGTCTTCGAGTCTGGCTGACGTTGTAGCGGTAACGGCGCTGGCCAGCCGGTGGGCGTCCAGCACGCCCTCCGGGTTTTGCCAGAGGTTGACGAAGGTGGTGCGGTGGTCGGCGATTGCGCCATTCTCGGGACGACGGGTCGCGATGAGCAGGGCCTCGGAGAGGTCGGTGCTGTCGGAGAAGTTCCAGCGACTCGGGTCGTGGGAGGTGATGACCATGTCCAGGGCAAAGTCGCGCTGGATCAGGTCGCGGGTCTGCCGCCAGGAAGGTCCGGTGCAGACGGTGGCGGGGAGCACCAAGGCCAGGCGGCCCTCGCCGGGCCGCAGCTTGGGTGAGGCCGCGGCAACGAAGGCCGCGCCGAGGCCAGCGGTGGCAGATGCCTGCCTGGACGTGAGACGGCGCGAGAGTTCGTTCTGAAGTCTGCGTCGGTCACGCGCGGGCAGGCTTCCAAACAGCAGGTTGCCGCCCACGGAGCGGGTGAACGGCGGGTTCATGATGGCGAGGTCGAGGTTCGGCAGGGTGACGTCCTGCCCTTCCGCCGCGCCACGAGGACCGCGACCGGAGACCCTGGCGCGGTCCAGCGTGGCGATGCCCATATCGGCGGGAGACAGCGCGTGCTGGACGGCTACCGAGTCCGATTGCAGGAAATCCAGGGAGCCGAGCGAAATCTCGGAACCTTCCGCCCCCAGGGACATGACGTACAGGTTCATGCGGTCGAATTGAATCTCGGGATTGAGCATGGCGAGGCTGGTGGCGGCGAAGTGGACGGCGGAGAGTTGGACGTCGTAGCCGTGCAAGGCCTCCTCGACCATGGCCTTGTGGAGATCGGCGGAGCGGCTACCCCCGGCCTCACGGTGACGGCGTTCGGCTTCGGTGGCGACGGCCATGAGGAGGGTGCCGGTGCCGCAGGCGAGGTCGGCCACGGTGAGCGAGGCGGGGAACTCGTGGTCGCGCCAGTCCACCTGTGGCCAGTCGTGAAAGACGAGCCGCGTGAGCAAGGTGGCGGCGGGGACGGAGGTGTAGTAGGCGCCGGTGAACTTGGCGTCGGTGAGCAGGGTGTGGAAGAGGCGGCCGGAGAGGTCGTGACCTTCGACCCTGCGGGTGCGCTGGACGGCGTCGAGCAGGGGTTGGATGACTGGCAGCTGAGTGTCGTCCGGGCCGTCCAGTAGCACATCGAGAATGTCGATGGCGAGTTCGAAGACGGGCACGTAGTCGATCTGTTCACAGACGTAGTGCCAGGCGTCGCGAAGGCCGGAAATGCCCTGGTGGAGGGTCTCCCTGACGGTGGGAACGTCGTCATTCGCGGTGGCGAGGCGATCCTGAAAGGCGAGGGCGTTGAAGAGGACGAGGCAGCCGATGCGCAGGGCGGCGGCGCGGTCTTTTTCCTGGTCGGTCCGGGCGATGATGTCGGCGATGCGGCGGGATATGCGCTGGTGCCGAGCGACGTGACCGGCGGCCTGTTCGAGCGCGTGACCGACCACGCCGGCAGCGGCTGCCACGCGGTCGACGCCCTCCAGGTCCAGCGGTAAGACGCGTAGCTGGTCGGCCAGTTCGGCCACCGACCCGCGTCTGACTGTCCTCGGCTCATGCGGGGTACCTCGGGCACCGTGGAGCCACCACTGGAGCTCCGCATCCTCAAGGCCGGCCTTGGTGTTTTCCACGTGCCGAAGATGGTCGGGATAGAGGACGCCAAACGCTCCCAGAGCTTCGGGAATGTCGTTCAAGCGAGCGTCGAGTTGATCTTCAAGGAGATGGCGAGCGCCGTCCCACTTGCATTCAAGAATCACCGGATCGCCGGTTCGCAACTGGACGCTGATGTCAGGCGCGCCCCTCCGGCTGCGGCGCTCCGCTCTGGCTGATAGGCCGTAGCCGCGCAGGGACTCCGCAAGAAGGACGTTGACGCCTTCCTCGCGAATAGATTCGGAGTTGTGCCGCCTAACCGCCATTGTCGATTGCACCGCCGCTGAGGATTCCTGGAACCGTGATCAGCGGGGTCCCATGGTTGGAGCCGAAGTGTTCGCCTCCACACCCAAGGCGCTCACGACCTGTTTGATCCGCGTCAGGCTTGCGGACGCGTAGTCGGTCGCCTCGTACCGCTGTATCTGCTGCTCCTTCAGGCTGAGCCGCTCCGCCAAGTCTCTCTGGCTCAAGCCTTGCGAGATGCGAGCCTTAATCAGAGTGGCCGGCAATTCGGCGACCACGTTCAGGTCCTCGATCTCGAAGTTGCCAGCCTTGAGGGATTCATACTCGCGCAATTGCTCCTCAAGGTCTGCCAGCTGGCTTCTCACGGCGTCCTCCCGCGCTTTGGCGATAAGGGGATGCGCCCCGTCGGTTTCCCCGGAGCGCTGCCTCAAGCTGGCGAGGGTCTGCGAGAACCGCTCCGCCTGATTCTTGGTGATCCGGTACTGCTGTTCGTTCTTGATCATGCGAGGCCTCTCAGGTCTATAGCGACGATCCCTTTGGGCTTCCCGGTCTCTTTGTCTGTCTGGAAGAACTCCAGAAACGACAGGCCGTCGGAGTCTGCGATGACCGAGGCTGGGAAAAGCTCGCCCCGGTATTTGGCCTTCTGGGTGGCTCGCCCTGGATCGAAGGTCAGGAGCACGGGATCGAGGGCTGCCGGATCGACGCCAGCCTCGTCCCAGCAGGCGTCGTAGTCGTTGGGCCTCGTCGTGCTCGTCACGAAGCTCCCATCGACATAGACGGTCCGGCAGCCCGCGCCCTTTAAATCCTCCAGCGCGGCCTTGAGACCTGTCATGAGGTGCTGCCTCCAAGGAGTGTTCCCGAACCTATCCTGCAACTCGTCCCAGCCGGCCCAGTGCACGCCGGCCGGAAGGAGTCCATCGGCGTCCAACTGGGGAATCATATGCACAACAATATTATTGTGTGCAAGGCTTGTCCATGTATCGAGCCATCGACGCACGTCCGCTGCCGTGCCGACGTCTGTGGAGCGTCTCCAACCTGTGTCCTCCAACGTCCCCACCAGGCTAGACGAAATTGAGGGCTTTCGCCCTGAGATTCTGCGTGGCGCTGTAGCTCCAGACGTTCAGCACGCGCCTTGGGTCGCGGCTGGCCCCCGATCCCCCATCGGCTAGACTCCGGCTCCTTGGCCTTCGCGGACTTCCTTAGCGCGCAGGTCGTGCAAGGCACGCCAGGTAACCGCAGTAACGTTCGGCCCGCTTGGTGGAGTCGCCGGTCAGCGGGCGTAGAATTGGGACGGGTGGCGCATTCGGCCTGCGGGCCGGGTGAGAATTGAAGCATAAACAACGCCTGCTTTACACTAGCTGCCCGAGTCCAAGTGAATTGGACGCCTTTTTGGCCTAAGGAAACGGTTTGTCGGAAGAAGGGCAGTCGCCGGTCTATACTTGGTGCCACTGGGCTAAGGCCAACCAAAACGGCGCAGCGCCTATCCACCTGCTCGAGCACCACCTTGCCGATGTCGGTGCATGCTTTGAAGCGCTGGTTGCCCAGCCGACCATCAGACGACGGCTCGCGCATACCGCCAATTGCGACGATCTCGACCGAACCACCGTGTCTCGGCTGGCGGTCTTCGCCGCCCTACACGACGTTGGAAAGGTCAACACGGGCTTCCAGACCCAAATCTGGTGTGACAGGGAACTCCAGGATGGCTACCGCCCGACGAGGGCGGGACACACATCCGACTTGGTTCCGGTACTTCTTCGTGACGATCACAGTACGTCGGAGTGGTTCTGCGACGCGATCGGATGGAATGCCCACATGGCGCACTGGGACGCGGATGATGGGCGTACAGCCTCCGCACTGTTTGTAGCGGCGCTATCACACCACGGCAAGCCACTCGATCTCTATAACCCTCCGCAGAGGAACCCGCGGATTTGGAGGTCTACGGCCGACTCAACCCCCGCAGATGCGCCGAACGGATTGGCGCCTTAGTCAAGGATTGGTTTCCCGCGGCGTTCACTGACACCGGATCGCCGCTGCCATCCTCTCCCGCCTTTCAGCATCACTTTCTCGGTCTCTGCAATTGGGCCGACTGGATTGGCTCAAACAAGCGCTGGTTCCCTTTTCTTGACGAACCCCGGGACAGCTATATCGAGGATGCCCGGCGACAAGCCAAGAATGCCATCAATGCGATAGGGCTGGAGTTACTCGGCCAGCGTAGGGGCTTTGTCGGAATGCCCGAATTCGGGGAGCTGTTTGACATACCCGGATCGCCTGGGCCTAACGCAATCCAAGAGACCGCGCAGCGCATGCCGACGGATCAGCGACTGGTCATCATCGAGTCCGAGACCGGCTCCGGCAAGACGGAGGCCGCGCTGTGGCGTTTCGCACACCTGTACGAACAACGTCTGGTGGACGGCCTCTACTTCGCCCTGCCCACGCGCACGGCCGCGGTGCAGATCCACCGGCGTGTCAAGCGCTTCATCGGCAAACTACTGTCGCATTACCGACCGTCCGTGGTACTCGCCGTGCCAGGGTACGAAGCCGCCCCGGATGAGAATGGCGTGCGCCTGCCGGACTACGACTTCTCGGCGGCCGGCGAGCGCGATGACGACAGACCGTGGGCCGCCGAGCACCCCAAGCGGTTCCTCGCCGCCCAAGTCGCCGTTGGCACGGTGGACCAGGCGATGCTGAGTGTGCTTCCGGTCAAGAACGCCCATATGCGAGCCGCGTGCCTGGCGCGCAATCTCTTGGTCATAGACGAGGTCCACGCCTCCGACACCTACATGAGCGCCATACTCCGAGCGCTGCTCGACGCCCATGTTGGTGCCGGCGGCTACGCACTGCTGATGTCCGCTACGCTCGGCTCCGCAGCCCGCTTGCGCTGGCTCTTCCGGCGGTGCCGCGACAGCGAACTCCCACGCCTCTCGCTGCATGACGCGATTGAGACCGACTACCCGGCCGTCACCACCACGGGAAACTCCAAAGAAGAAGTGGTCGTCCGAGCCGGCGAGAACAACCAAGAGAAGCGCGTCCGTGTCGCGGCCATGCCGCGAATGCATGACTTCGACGGCACCGCCCACCACGCGTTGACGGCCGCCCGCGCTGGCGCCAAGGTGCTGGTGGTTCGCAACACCGTTGACTACGCCATCAAGACGCAGCAGGCGATTGAGCAGTTGGCTGGCCCCGATGACGCCAAGCTACTTTTCGCCGTCCGCGACGTGCCAACGCTGCATCATGGTCGCTTCGCCCCCGGCGACCGGGCATTGCTCGATGAGCGGGTCGATGATCTGCTTGGCAAAGGCCGACAGCCTGGAGGGCAAGTCGTCATCGGCACGCAAACGCTGGAGCAGTCGCTGGACATCGACGCGGACCTGCTCGTGACCGACCTGTGCCCGGTCGACGTGCTGCTCCAGCGCATCGGTCGGCTGCACCGCCACCGGCGCAATGACACGCACCGGCCCAACGGCTACGGTACGCCGGCCTGCCGCGTCCTGACGCCGCCGGATAACGATCTATCCTCCTTGCTGGAGAACACGCCAACCGCGAACGGCTTGGGAACGCATGGCCGTGTATACGAGGACTTGAGGATCTTGGAGGCTACGCGGCGGCTGATTGACGAATACCCGCAGTGGCGCATTCCCGAGATGAACCGGCGGCTGGTGGAGCGGGCAACGCATCGGCAAGCCTTGGACCAAATCACGCAGGAAATGGGTGACGATTGGATGGCGCACGCGAATGAGGTCGACGGCGCGCAACTCGCGGACAGGGCCACTGGCCGCGGCGCCGTCGTCAGCCGGGACCTGACCTTCCTCGATAACATCGCTTTCCCAGGCAATGAGGAGCGGATGCGCACGCGCCTCGGCGATGATCGGATAGAGGTAGCCCTTGATCCACCACAGACCAGTTCGTTCGACGGGTCGCGCATGATCGCCACGCTGGCGTTGCCGCTACGCTGGCTGCCGTCTAAGGGAGTTCCTGAGCAGTCAGCGCCAACGCCCTCCGCTGACGGATTCGAGTTCGCCATCGGCGAGCGACGCTTCCGATACGATCGCTGGGGCCTGCGTCGCCTCTAGCCACCGCAGCCAAGGCGCTCACCTCCCCGCGTGTGCGGGGGAGCAGCGAGCGTCAGTGACTAGCGTGAAAGGGGATCGGTGTTCTCGAACGTGCCGCCACACTACGTGCGCGTCCAGTTGGCTGACGGTTCGCAACTGGACGTTTGGCTGCCGGATGGCCGATCGGCCATCTCGTTGAGCACTCCGCGTGCGGCCTGCGAGGTCCCGATTGAGACTGCCCACGCGCCCAAGAACTCGCCTCGGCGAGAGCTGCCGGGATCTCGGGGGTACCTGGGTTACTGGTAAGGACGCCCTACAACGGAGTCTAGGACGTATGTTCAACCTGCTCGATGATCGGCTCATCACGATCGCCATTGACAGCCAGACGGAAACAGCCACCCTGCCGGAGGTCTACGCCGCACTGATAGCGGACAAAGTCGTCGCGTTCCCGGCCCTCCGGCCGCACCAGCGCCACGCCTGGCACGCCTTCCTGGTCCAGCTTGGCGCCATGGCGCTGCTCCGTGCCGGCCGCATCGCACCACCTGACGCCGCCGATGAGTGGCGGGACCTCATTCGCCGCCTCACGCCTGAGTGTCCCCACGCCGAACCGTGGCAGCTAGTCATCGAGGACATTACCGTGTCGGCCTTTTTGCAGCCGCCCGCCTCCGCCGCCGGCAAAATCGCCGACTACAAGAACGTGGTTGAAACGCCCGACGGATTGGACATGCTGGTCACGTCGAAAAACCACGACCTCAAGTCGGCAGTCGCGTCGGCGGCCGAAGTCAGCCACTGGATCTTTGCGCTAATCACGCTGCAAACCATGGAGGGCTTCTCAGGGGCCGGTAACTACGGGATTTCCCGGATGAACGGTGGGCTGGGATGCCGACCTGCGTTCACGCTCACGCCATCCGAGCGACCGGGCACCCATGTCCGTCGAGACATCGGGGCGCTGCTGGAAAAACGCGAAGGAACTCTCGATCTCAGTCTGACACGCGACGGGGGCGTCCAACTATTGTGGACAAAGCCCTGGGACGGGACAAGGGCCGAGGCCTTGCTCCTCAGCGACCTCGATCCCTTCTATATCGAAATCTGCCGCCGTGTCCGGCTACGAGCCGATTCGGATGGAAAATTGAGCGCCGTCCGCGCTACATCGAAGGCGGCCCGCATCGAGGCAAAAGCACTGAAGGGGGTCACCGGCGATCCGTGGACACCGGTCAGCAAGACGGACAGCAAATGCCTAACCCTGGCAGCCGGTGGATTCACCTACAAGCGCACCGCCGACTACTTGCTGGAGGCAGACTGGGAAGCGCCGCCCTTACTCAAGCCCACGCGAGCCGAGGAGCAATCCTCGGAGGGGATGCGGCTCGTCGCCCGCGCCATGGTCCGCGGCCAAGGCAAGACCGAAGGCTACTACGAGCGGATCGTCCCACTGAAGCCCAAGACGGTGCGCGCCATTGGGCAAGCTCGCGACCACGGTGATCTCGGCGATATCGCCAATGGGCGAATCGATGACGTTCGTCGAGTCCAGCGCATCCTGCGACATGGCGTCTGGACTTTCGCCGCCGGGGGCAAGACGGAGCGCGTAGGCGACGAGACGCGCGCCTTGGCCAATCCTTGGGCCAATAGGCTTGACCATCATGTGGACGTCACATTCTTCGACGACCTCCAGGAGGAGTTTGAGGCGGACAGTAACGACGCTCGTGACCAGATTCGTCGGAATTGGCAGCGCCGCGTCATCAGCGATGCCCGCAATCTCCTTCGCCAAGCTCAAGATACGCTCCCATGTCCGGCCATCCATCGCTACCGGGCGCGCGTGCGTTCGGATCGCGTATTTGAAGGACGTATTCGAGGAAACACCGGGTTTCCAGACCTGTTCGACCTCAGGGAGGCGGAGCAAGAATGACTGAACCAGTGTCTGTGGCTGATGTCCCCGGGCCGCGAGCCGCGTCGTGGGCCAAGATCGCCAGCAGCTTGGCTGGATATGTGGCTACTGACGGATTTGCTCGCGGAGACTTGGCGGCGCTCCGCCGAATCAACCCCGACGGTCCCGACGCCGCCGTTTTTTGGCGTCTCATGTCCCGGCATAATCTGCTGGGAAGTCCAGATGTCGAGCGCAGGTGGGCCCTCATCCTGCATGGCATTGCCTTGATGACCCGCACGGCAGGCGCCGAACCAAGCAGTCGGACGGCGCACGACCGCAATGTACCAGTAGGCAAGGCGCTATTTCAGGGCGGGGAGCCCGAGCGAATCCGACCGTTCTATAGCGAATCCCGTCTCAACCGGCTGTTGACTGCCCGCGGCTCCGTGCGCCGCGCACTCCTTGCCCGCACATTTCGCATGCTAGGGTCCGCTGGCCAACGCATTGATTGGCGTGAGATGGCCTGCCTCATCCTCAACGACGGAAACAACGCGGCGGGCTTCGAGGATGCTCGGCGGCGTATCGCCCGCGCCTACTACTCGGCCGAACACCAAGCTCAGCGTCGCCAAGCCAGCGATTCGTCGTCCTGACCTCACGCTCACACAAGGAGATCCGCATATGCCCCTCCACCGTTTCCTGCAGATTCACACCCTGCACTCCTACCCAGCCGCGCTGCTCAACCGCGACGACAGCGGCCTCGCCAAGCGCCTGACCTACGGCGGCACGGTGCGCACGCGGATCTCGTCACAGTGCCTAAAGCGTCACTGGCGGATGGCGGACGACATCTATTCACTGCGCCGCATCGATGCCACACGGCACGCCCTCCGCTCACGGGAAATCGTCACGAGCCGCGTAATTCAGCCGCTACGCGAGACTGGCAGGGTTTCCGATGCCGTCCTCACCGCCGTCGAAGAGGAGTTTCAGAAGGGCGTGTACGGCGAGAGCGGCACCTCACGGTCCGGTCGGCAGCCGCTGTTGCTCGGCCTGCCCGAGGTCGAGTTTCTTCGCGACCGGGCCGCCGCCATTTGTACAGGGTACCCGCATGATCCCGAGACCGCCAGAGAAGCGGCGGCGAACGTCTTCAGCAACAAGCGAACCAACGATCAGCGTGAGAACTTCCGCGCCTTTCGCGAGACGACCAGTCTGCCGGGCGGAATCGTTGGGGCATTGTTCGGTCGCATGGTCACGTCTGACCCCGCCGCCAATATTGACGCCGCGGTTCATGTCGCCCACGCCTTCACGGTCCACCCCGAAGAGAGCGAAAGCGACTACTTCTCGGTCGTGGACGATCTCCAGCCCTCCGATGACGAGCCGGGGGCTGCGCATATCGGCGACATGGAGCTCACGGCCGGCCTGTTCTACGGCTATGTCGTTGTCGATGTGCCCGGCCTCGTTTCTAACCTAACCGGCTGCAAATCCGAGGAATGGCAGCACTCCGACCGGACGCTCGCCTGCACCATCGTCGAGCACCTCATCCACTTGATTGCCACGGTTTCACCTGGTGCCAAGCTTGGATCCACCGCGCCATACGCCTACGCCGACTTGATGCTTGTCGAGGCCGGATCGCGCCAGCCGCGCAGCCTCGCCGGCGCCTTCCGAAGCGCGGTCTCGGCGCGGGCGGACGCGGCTGCAACAGTGGCCGCCCATCTCACCAAGCTGGATGCAGCGTACGGTAGCCACGAATCCCGTCGCGTGATGTGCCTAGACCCTTTCGAATTCCCCGACGCTGAGCGCCTCGCGCTTGACGATCTCGGCAGGTGGGCCGCGCAAGTCATCCGCGATGGCACGGCTCACTGAGGCATGCGTCACCTCATCCTCACCCTTGAGGCTCCCTTGATGGCCTTTGGCGGGGAGACCGTGGACAACTACGGCGTCACGCGTTGGTTCCCCGCCGCCTCCATGCTCGCGGGCCTGCTCGCCAACGCCTTGGGCTGGCGCCGTATCGAGCACGAACGACATCAAGCCCTGCAGGACCGCTTGATCTTCGCCGCCCGCATTGACCGCGGGCTGGCAGAGGGCGGAATCCTGCGCGACTTTCAGACCGCTCAGTTAGGCGCGAAGGACCGCGCATGGACGAGCCACGGCCGGCCGGAGGGACGAGCTGGCGGCGCGCGCACCTACGACGCGCCTCACCTGCGTTACCGCGACTACCTTGCGGACATGCGCGTAACGGTTGCCTTGCGTTTTGAACCCGAGGCCGAGTCGCCCGCTCTTGACAACGTGGCCCATGCCCTACAACGCCCGGCGCGCCCGTTGTTTATTGGGCGGAAACCGTGCCTGCCCTCCACTCAACTCTTCACTGGATTCTGTGATGCCGACTCCGCGTTGGCCGCGCTGCGTGCTATCCCCGTCAATCCTGATCCTGACCAACCAACGGTTCGAGTTCTTTGGCCCGACGGCGACGGGTCCGCAGGCGTTTCCGCAAGCCGAAGGCACTTCCTCACGGATCAGCGCAATTGGGCTTCCGGCCTGCACGGCGGCGGCCGCGTTGTGTGCGAGAGTGAGCTTCCCTGCAATTGGTTTGGCCCTAGCACCGGCACACCTGACGCCTAGAGAAGGAGTTCACCACCGTGCCCTCGTCAGGCGCTTCCCTCAATCCCATCAGCCCCCCGTTGCACATGATCCAGGCCAGCATCGACCTGTGGGTCTTCCATCGTTGGGCCGGCACGCGGCGGTTGATGCGTCATCCGGTCTTCGATGACGGGTACGCGCTACACCACTTGCTCATCGAAAGCTTCGGCGATCTTGCGCCCAAGCCGTTTCGACTCATCAGCGCCCGTCGGCGCGGACTTCGGTATTGAGTCCTTTATGGCTACGCCCCAGTAAACGCTGACGGCTTGCGCGCTGCCGCGAGCCACTACGCGGATCCCTGGCAACTCCGCGCGCTTCCGCCTGACCGCATTGATAGCAAGCCCATGCCCACCGGCTGGAAGGTTGGTCAGCGGCTCGGCTTCGACATCCGCGTCCGGCCCATCCGTCGCCCTCGACGCTCCACCACCGGTCGACCCACGGAACGAGACGTGTTTCAACTCGAAGCGGTCCAACATCCCCCGGGGACGATGAGCCGCAGCCGCGAGGCCGTTTACGTGGAATGGATGGAGACACAGCTCCAGCGGCATGGGGGCGCGCGCCTCGAGGACACTTCCCTGGCGTCCTTTCAGCGCACCCGCGTGATTCGTCGGCCGGGTCGACATCCCACCGAGGGCCCCACCGCCGTATTGCATGGCACCCTCACCATCACCGACCCAGATGGCTTCAGAGGGCTACTCGCCCGTGGAATCGGCCGCCACCGCGCCTATGGCTATGGCATGTTCCTCCTGCGCCCTCCGGCACGGAGGCAGCATTCGCGTTGAGGCCGTGTGGCGGGCCAGACTTCGGTTACTCAAGGGCTATGCGGAATCGGGCCTAGGCTTACCATCAGATCTGAGCCTTGACCTCCTGACTTGGAGAACCATCATGCTGGCAGGCAGACTCGGCCTTGAAGCCTCGCGCATCCCCCACGCCGATCGCCAAGGATTGCTCTGGCTCTCTCGTGGTGCGCTCACGGTGCGCAACGGCACGCTTCGGTTCGAACGGAAGAGTCCGCCCGATCCGGAGAGCCCTCTCAAACTCGGACAATACGACATTCCCTTCCAAGCCCTTTCGATGATCCTCCTCGGCCCGGGCTCGACCGTTAGCCATGACGCACTCCGGCTGATGGCCCGACATGGAACAGGTCTCGTCGCGATCGGCGAGGATGGTGTCCGGTGCTACTCTGCTCCACCGCTGATGCCGGACACCTCGGACATCGCGCGCAGGCAGGCCCTCGCCTGGGCTGATCCCCAACATCGGCGCACGATCGCCCGGCGGATGTACGCTCTGCGCCTCGGCGAAGTGCTTCCCGACCAATCCCTCGACGCTCTCCGCGGCATCGAAGGTGCACGGATGAGGCGCACTTACCGGAATCTCGCCAAGCGCCACGGCATTCCGTGGAGGGGTCGCAGGTACGACCGAGCCAACCCCAACCTCGGTGACTTACCCAACCAAGCCATCAATCACGCCTCCGCCGCCGTGACCTCAGCAGCCATGATCGCAGTCGCCTCGGTCGGCGCTATCCCGCAACTCGGATTCATCCATGAACACAGTGGCGCGGCCTTCGTCCTAGACATTGCCGATCTCTTTCGGGATACGGTCCTCCTTACCTCCGCCTTCGCTGCCGCGAAGGTCGCTCTGGCGAATCCAGCCGTCGACATCGAACGCTATACCAGACGGACTACGGGCACGATGCTCCAAAACCAACGCGTAATTCCCAAAATGATCGAGAGGGTCAAAGTCCTTCTCGCCGACACCGAGGCGCCAGACCTCGGGTCGTTTGACCTTGTTGGTACATCAGACACGCCAGCATGACCGTCGTCGTTACATTAAACGTCCAAGCTCGGTATCGTGGATTCCTCGCCTCAACGATGCTTGAGATCGCTCCCGGCGTCTATACATCTCCTCGCATGACCAGCGGCATTCGTGGCCGCATCTGGAACGTTCTTGCCGACTGGCACTCAACGCTCGGCCAAGGCTCGATTGTGATGACGTGGCGCGATCCCAGGGTGCCGGCCAGGCAGCGAATCTTGACTCTCGGCGTCCCGCCCAAGACCGTTGTCGATGCTGACGGCGTTTACCTCGTGAAGCACCAATAGGGCCATCTTCAATGCCACATTGGGCGACGGTTCTGGGAGCATGTGGAACGCTAGTTGCAGGTACCCATCGTCGCCTGATTACCATTGTTTGGGTCTTTTGGGGTGGTAGTGCCAGCTGCCGACCCAGAGACGCTACACCTGCTCCGCCATCCCTCGCAGTGGCTTCTAGGTCGCGAAGCTCCACTTTGAGGTGTGTGCAGATGACGTGTGGCTCAACTGAGCCGGGCGGGCCCTTCGGAGCTGTGCACGGGACCTAGTCCCATATGTGCCGTCATCGTCGATCGAGTTGACGCGCCCCAATCCTCCGTACACAATTCGTGAAAGGGGTTCCCCCGCAGGCGCGGGGATAGACCCTCGCGGCCCTGCGCTTGGGAGTGCGCGTGGAGGGTTCCCCCGCAGGCGCGGGGATAGACCGCACTAGTCTCCACCGCGGTGCCGCCACCGGAGGGTTCCCCCGCAGGCGCGGGGATAGACCCATCGAGTGGTCGAACGGGTGGACGATCCGCGGGGTTCCCCCGCAGGCGCGGGGATAGACCGGCGCTGGCAATGGACGCGGATATTTACATAATGGTTCCCCCGCAGGCGCGGGGATAGACCCGATGACTACGAGGCGCAGGACGCCGTCCAGATGGTTCCCCCGCAGGCGCGGGGATAGACCTTATGGATAACGCCGGACTCACAAGTATCAAGAGGTTCCCCCGCAGGCGCGGGGATAGACCTAGCCGGTATCAAGCCGTCAATCTGAGCGCTACGGTTCCCCCGCAGGCGCGGGGATAGACCGAATACGGTCTTGAAGCTGGTCATTGACAACAGGGTTCCCCCGCAGGCGCGGGGATAGACCCTTGTCATAAGCCCGCGTGCGCAGCACCAGGTGGGTTCCCCCGCAGGCGCGGGGATAGACCCCATCCTGCGGGGTGAGGCCACGCATGGCGGGTGGTTCCCCCGCAGGCGCGGGGATAGACCTCACCGGTACCCGGCCCAGGCCCAATCGTCTGGGGTTCCCCCGCAGGCGCGGGGATAGACCTCACCATGAAGCAGGTCGCCGAATCGTGATTGCGGTTCCCCCGCAGGCGCGGGGATAGACCCCGCTCCGCCGACGTGAAAATCCCAACCGTGCAGGTTCCCCCGCAGGCGCGGGGATAGACCTCATCAGTACATCGAGGCGGGCCTGCAGTTCAAGGTTCCCCCGCAGGCGCGGGGATAGACCCCTCAGCCGGCATGGGTCTCCTGGCTCCTACACGGTTCCCCCGCAGGCGCGGGGATAGACCCGTCAAGCTGGTGCGCGGGACGTGGAATCGGGTGGTTCCCCCGCAGGCGCGGGGATAGACCCAGCGGGCGACCGGCGTGTTGGCGGTCACCATCGGTTCCCCCGCAGGCGCGGGGATAGACCCGTCGCGGTATCGCCATCGGCGTCGGTCACGGTGGTTCCCCCGCAGGCGCGGGGATAGACCGTCCTTGCGGTCGTTGCGCCACGGGCGGATATCGGTTCCCCCGCAGGCGCGGGGATAGACCGTAGGCACAACCCCCTACATACGGGGCGAGATAGGTTCCCCCGCAGGCGCGGGGATAGACCCCGTCGCCCCATCGGTCCCCGCCGTCGCCACGCGGTTCCCCCGCAGGCGCGGGGATAGACCCATGGCGTCTCGGTATGGCCGAATGGTTGATTAGGTTCCCCCGCAGGCGCGGGGATAGACCACCCGACCACGGGCTGCGACACGATCAGCGAAGGGGTTCCCCCGCAGGCGCGGGGATAGACCGTGATTTAGGCGTAGAGTCGGTAATACGACCGAGGTTCCCCCGCAGGCGCGGGGATAGACCTGATGCAGCGTTCCGACCTCGAGAGCTGCGTCGGGTTCCCCCGCAGGCGCGGGGATAGACCTGCGACGTAGCAGCGTTGCCGCGCGTCGTCTGGGGTTCCCCCGCAGGCGCGGGGATAGACCTCGCAAATCGCAAATTAGTGAGCTTGTTCGTACGGTTCCCCCGCAGGCGCGGGGATAGACCCAAAGAAAGCGATCCGGCGGGCGACGATCGGCCGGTTCCCCCGCAGGCGCGGGGATAGACCGTCCACCACGTCGGCGCTGCCCTCTTTCCACGTGGTTCCCCCGCAGGCGCGGGGATAGACCCAGAAGGCGTGCGTGGACAAGCCCATCGACGACGGTTCCCCCGCAGGCGCGGGGATAGACCTGCGGCGAGGCGTATACGCCGCCGTGATCGCGCTCGGCAGCCCGGTCATGAATGCAATTCTCGGTGGCTTAGCTGTACGGGAACGCGGAGCCGACGACCGCTGCGGCTCATCTCTCATGGACGACCGCGCGGAGCGCGAGGCTCGATCCGCCGCGGTCTGTCCCGGGCGCGGGGACGGGCCCCCAGGTTTCTCGGGCAGGAAACGCTGGCAAGAGCCTGACAGCGCCTTGAGGATGGCCGACCGGATGGGGGCTGGAAGGCGATCAGCACCTCCCAGCCCCACGTAGTTGCGCCAGTGCAACATCACCGGCGCACCCCCAGGGACCTACCCCAGACGCACGCCGCGTCGATCTACCGCCACCACAGCCCCAGGGTGAGGACCCGGCGGACCCAGCGCAGCAGTTCGCGCCGGGCCCGCTCCGTCTGGAGGTCCGCCAGCGCCCGCCGACGCCAGCGCAGATAGCCCTCGCGCTCGGACGGATGGATGGCATACGTGTCCGGCGGCAGGGTCAACTCGTACTCCCCGATCAGGGCGATCTCCAACGCCATGATCCGCTCGCGGGTCGTCACCTGGTCGAGCTTCGTCCCAACCTCGCGCCGTCGGTTCAACCGCCGCCACTCCACCACCGCCGCCATGCCCCGACCGTAGGAAACTTCCTCGCCTGGGCGCGGGTCGTCGGTGACCACGCCGATCCGGCTGGGGTCGTCAACCGCCCATGGCTGCTCAGGCGTCGGGGCCTCGGCCCTGACGGCCGTCCGCGTGCCCTGACTCCGCTCCAGCCGCGCCACCCGGCGGGCCGGCACGGCCACCGCCCGTCGCTCATCCCCGCCGTCGTCCGAGCCGCGTCGCGCGCGCTCCACCGCCGTCACCCGCGCCTCCAGCTCCGCCAGCCGCCGCGCCAAGGCCTGAATCTCGTCCCGCTGCTGGGTCGCGGTGGCCTCGCGGTCGGCCAGTTGCCGCCGCTCCAGGGCGTCGCGCATGCGCCGCGACAGCCGGCCCGACTCAACGACCTTGACCAACGTGCGGTAGTTGACCCCCAGCGCCTGCGCCGCCTTGAGTCGGCCCTCGGCGTGCACCAGGTCGTCCAATAGGGCCAGGAGCTGCGCGTCCGCCTCGCGGCGGCCGCGCGCCTCCGGCGGGAGCGGACCGGTCATCCCGTCCCCTGTCGTCCGCAGCGTTGGCCACTGCCAGCCGCTGGCCAGCGCCACGTCCGCCTGGAAAAGGCCCATGCACTTCTGCAATTCGCGGTGCAACCGAGCCTTATGCTGGGGTACTTGCTGGGGTGTAGCCCGCCGCTCGCATAGCCCCCGGCTACACCTGATCCACGACGCCCGTGCACTTGTGCAACTTTCCTTGATTATCTGTACACCCCCATGACATCACGCGGCGTCCGCCAACGTGTAGACCTTGTGAGAGGGGCCTGTGCGCAGGCCCCCTCACAGGCCATGACATAGAGGCGGGCGGGTCGTCAGACTCACGGGCGGGGCCGCTCGGGCCCCGCGGGACGCGGCCATGTCAGCCGCCCCGTGTCGCACAATAGGCGGAAGGTCTGCGTGCGGCGGCGACGGGCGAGATGGACGAGGCGTAGGCGCCGAGTGAACAGCCACCGGCCGACAGATGGCGAGCGAGATGCGAAGGACGAGGGAGACATGCCCATGACGCGACAACCTGAAGACCGACCGGTGGCCCTGTACGCGCGAGTCTCTAGCGACCGCCAGGACGTAGACCTATCCGTGGCCGCCCAGCTGCGGGCGCTGCGCACCCATGCCGCGCAGCACGGCTACGTCGTCGCCCGCGAGTACGTGGACGAGGCGGAGAGCGGCCGCGTTGCTGACCGTCCCCAGTTTCGCCGGATGTTGGAGGCCGCCAGCCGGCCCAACGCGCCCTTCCAAGAGATCCTGGTCTGGAAGTTCTCCCGCTTCACCCGCAAACGGGAGCATGCCGTGGCCTTCAAATCCATGCTGCGACGCAAGGGCATCCGGGTGATCTCCATTACCGAGCCCGCCGACGACTCCCCGACCGGCAAACTGATGGAAGCCATCATCGAAAGCGTGGACGAGTTCTATAGCGAGAACCTGGCGCAGGAGGTCATCCGCGGCATGCGCGAGGCTGCGTCCCGCGGCTTCTGGGTGGCCAGCCGGGTGCCCTATGGCTACGACAAGATCCCGGTACCGGATGGGGCCAAGAAGCGCCCGAAGCTGCAACCCAATGCGGCAACGTCTCCGGTGGTCCGGCGCATCTTCGCCATGACGGAGTCGGGCCGAAGCGTGCTCGACATCACCAAGACCCTCAACGCCGAGGGCATCGCCAACCCCACCGGCCGGCTCTGGTCCAAGACCGGCGTCCACAACATCCTTCGCAACGAGGCGTACACCGGCACGCTGGTCTGGGGCACGAATGCGAAGGACCATGCCGAGCCCGTGCGGGTGGAGCAGGCATTCCCCGCCATCATCTCCACGACCCAGTTCCGCCGGGTGAATCGGACGCTGCGCGCACGGGCGCCCAGGAGGACGCACCCCCGCCGGGTGAGCAGCTCCTATCTGCTCAGCGGCTTGGTCAAGTGCCAGCGCTGCGACCGCGCCCTCTCCGGCCAAGACTCCAAGAGCGGTCGGTTTGCCTACTACGTCTGCCAGTCGTTGATGAAGCGCGGCCGCGGGGCCTGCGACGCCCCCAGGCTCAACGCCCGGCGTTTCGAGGCGATGGTCGTGGGAGAGATTCGGGAGCACATCCTGACCGAGCGCAACATCAGGGAGTTGGTACGGCTGGTGGACGAGGAGATGGACGGGGTGGCTCGGGAGCAGCGCCAGCGGCTGACGACCATCGACGCGGAGCTCGTGGACGTGAAGCGCCGGCTGGACCGGCTCTATGACCTGGCGGAAACCACCGACTTGGACATCGACGACTTCAAGCCCCGCATCAGGAGCCACCGAGATCGGCAGGCGAAGCTGGAGGCGACGGCGGCAGAGGGCCGGGCCATGCTCGCAGAGCGGCGCGTCGTCCTGGACGACGTGGAGACCATCACCGCCTACGCCCAGGACCTGAGCTCGATCCTGAACGAGAGCGAGCTGACTGAGCGGCGTGCCTTCATCCAGAGCTTCGTCAAGGAGATCATCGTGAGGCCGGGCAATGCTCTCCTTCGATACACCATCCCGATGGCGGAAGCTAGCCCCATACGAGGCGCGAGAGCTGAGGAAGTCGCACTCCACGGCCCGGTACTGTCTACCGTCAAGTCTGGTGGGGTGATCGGGACTCGAATCCTCGACGTGCGCGTAGATCAGGACGTTGACGTCCGGCAGCAGCATTCGCGGTCAGGCGCCCCGGGGGCTGTACTGATCTTGATCGTCACGGGCGTCAAGCGAGCGTGGCCGATCGAGATTCACGCCGCGACGCGGTCGACTGCCGCGAACGGTCACGAGTTGAAACGGCGGCGCGGGGGTTGGTTCGCGGCGCTTGAGCGCATCGTCCAGGGTCTGCGCGATGAAGGCGCTCACGCTCAAGCCCCGCGCGGCGGCTTCCCGGCCTACGCGTCGGGCCAGTTGGTCGTCGAGCGAAATGGTGGTTCGCATTATGCAGAGCATACTATTTTCGCATCAGTGCATAATCACAGGGCTGATGGCTCACGTCGCCATTGGGTGCGGCGTGGCGTCCCATGCCCGAGCCTGGGATCCCCTCACCGCAACCCTATCCCTCCAGGGGAGAGGGGGCCGGACCTGCGCTCCAGGCTCCATGGAAGGGACTACACAAGGGCCCCTTAGAGGGGGAGCGGACTTGATCAGGACTTTCCTAGCTCAACCACCGCTCGAAGAGGGCCGCGCCGCCGAGGGCGAGGAAAGCGATGAGGACGTTCTTGATGAGGCGTCCCGCCCATGAAGCGACGAAGAAGCGCTTCCAGCCGAGGCCGGCGGCGCCGGCTACCGCGCCCGCGATGTCGAACACCGGGTTCGGCGTGGCGGCGATGACGAATACCACCAGCAGGCCCCAACGCTTGATCCAATCCTCGACCCGCTGGTAGGCCCGTTGTCGCCTGATCCAGGGCGATCCCGTGGCTCCCAGGAGATACGACACCATCTCGCCGATGACCTGACCCGTGGTTCCCACCAGCGCCGGCAGCCACGGGTCGCCGAACACAATGGTGAAGGCGCCGATGCTGGCGAATCCGAATCCAGGAAGCATGAACAGCGCCCCGGATTGCACCGACAGGATGAACAGCAGGAGGAATCCGGCCACCCCGACCGCGCGGATTTCGCCGGCGAACGGGATGGCGGCGATGCTGCCCCCCATGGCGACGACCAGCAGCACGATTTGCAGCCACAGCAACCGCCGGCTGGGCAGGCGGGGCGTGGATTCGGCGGGAGTCGCCGCCCCGGCGCCCGCCGGCGGCGAGGCGGGGTTCGTATCCTCAGCCGTCATCGGTATCGCTCAAGGCGGTCATGCCCGAGTTGCCTGAAGTCGAGACGATTCGACGTGATCTTGCCGCCACCATCGTGGGTCGCCGCGTGATGCGGGCGGAGGTTCGCGACGCAAGCCTAGTCCACGCGCCGTCGGTCGAGGGCTTCGGCCGCGGCCTTCGCGGGAAAGCCGTGCAACTGATCGACCGCCGCGGGAAGTACCTGCTGCTGCACCTGGAAGAGGGCGCGTTGGTGCTGCACCTGATGATGAGCGGTCGCATCTTCTTGCGGCCGGCGGACGATCCGGTGGGTCATACGCGACTGGTGGTTGCGTTCGACGAGGGGCCGGCGCTGCATTTCGTGGACATGCGGCGCTTCGGCAGGGCCTGGCTGCTGCCGCCGCCGGGCATCGAGGCGCTGTTGGCCGATCTGGGACCGGAGCCGCTCGAACGGGGATTCGACGGGCGCACGCTGCAGGCCGCGGTGCGCAATCGTCGTCGGGCCATCAAGCCCACGCTGCTGGATCAGCGGATCGTGGCCGGCGTGGGGAACATTTACGCGGACGAGGCGCTGTGGCTGGCGCGCATCCACCCGGACACGCCGGCGGGGTCGCTGAGCCGCCGCCGCCTGAACAACCTGGCGCAGGCGATCGTGACCACGCTGCAGGCGGGCATCGAGCACGGCGGCACCAGCTTTCGCACGCACGTTGGGAGCCGCGGCGAGCGCGGCCGGTACCAGGAGCGGCTGAACGTCTTTCAGCGCACCGGCGAGCCCTGTCCACGCTGCGGCCGCGCCATAGAGCGGCTGGTGATCGGGCAGCGGGGGACGCACATTTGCCCCCGGTGCCAGCGCCTGCGGGGTTAGGCGAGCCTGCGGCACTTGCGGCGCTCGGAAGACCGCGAACGGGCCGGTCTGAGACCCACCCCCACCCGGCTCGTCAGACGCTGACCCCCATCCTGGCCTTCCCCCATCCAGGAAAAGGGGACCCGGCCAGTCGTTCCTCAGGTCTTTAGCCGTCGTCCGCGAGCGGGGCGACGCGGAGGGTGCGGTGGCGGCGGTAGGTGACCTGACCCGGTCCGGCCCGGCGAATGGCGCGCACGTGGCGGCGGCGGGTGACATCCACGTCGACGGCGGTCGCAGCGTGGCCGGCGCTCAGGTGCGCGGCCAGGCGGGCCACGGCGTGCACCAACTCGGGCGCCGGGTCGTCGCCCGGATCGCGCAGCAGGACGTGCGCCCCCGGCATGTTGCGGGCGTGAAACCACAAGTCGTCGGGGGCGGATTCCTTGAACGTGAGGCGGTGGTTTTCGTCCGCGGTGCGGCCGGCCAGCACACGATGTCCGCGGATGCGGCGTTCTCTCGGCGCCGCCGGTTGGTCCCTCCGCCTGCGGCGCGGCCGGCGCAGGTGGCCCGCCTCGGCCAGGAGGGCTTCGATCTGACGCGATACGGCCGGTGAATCCGAGCGCCGCAGGTCGTCCGCCGCTTGCCGCAGATAGGCCAGCTCCAACTCCGCCCGTCGGAGCCTGCGCGGAACCAAACGCGCGGCGCGCTTCAAGTCCCGATAGCGCGCGAAGTAGGTTTGGGCGTTGACGCCAACCGATTTGGCCGGGTCGAGTTCGAGCTGCCGTCCATTCACCTCGAAGTGCGCGGTGCCGGGCGGAATCAGGTGAGCGTGCTCCAGCAGGGCCGAACCGGCGGCTCGCGCGGCGCTGATCTCAGCGCCCGTCGGGGCCGCCGTGCGCAGCGACGCGATCCGACGCTCGACGCGGGCAATGGCCGCATCGAGCGGCTCCACCACGCGCGACTTCACCGTGTCGACGGACGCCGCCGGCTCGTCGGCCTCGTAGAAGGTCTCCAGCGCCTCGCTCATCGAACCCGCCGGTTGGCAGCGGCGGTCCAGGTGGGTGAGCGGGTAGGCGGCGAAGGCCTGCCAGCCGCCGTCGATCGGCACCAGGCAGGGCTGCGTCGCGCCGGCATCGAGGTCCGCAACGATTTTGCGCAGCGCCCCGAGCACGTCGGGCCACGCGGCAACGTCGAGACTTGGCGTTGTGGGGTCGACATTCGCGCGCGCCAGTGCCTCGCGAGCGAGCGTGGGGCTCACGCCCGCGACGGCCTGCAGCAGGGCGCGCCAGGCCGGCACGCCGGGAGCCGTCCGCGCCGACACGTCGGCGGGCGAGGCCACGCTTGGGGCGGGCAGGGACAGTCGGGCGGGTGGCTCATACGGCGCCCGCGGCATGATGCGGCGTCGCGCGCCGTCGCCCGGGACCCGCCGCAGCGCATCGCGGATCAGCCCTTGGTCGTCCACCAGCATGACGTTGGCCTGACGGCCGATGATCTCCACGATCAGACGGTGCTCAGACACGGGCCCGTTCGGATCGGGGCGCGCGCGCACATGCAATTCCAAGACTCGTTCGAGGGGCAGTTGCGTCGCCGCGACCAGACGGCCGCCGCGCACCCACTTGCGCAGCAGCAGCAGCAACGGACTCGCCGGAGCCTTGCCGGCATGGAGGCGGCCGCGGACGAAGTGCACCCGCGAACTCACCGGGCCGGCCTGGATCAGCAGGTGATTGGCGCGGCGCTTGGCGTAGATCTCAAGCCCGATCTGGTTGGGCTCGGGCGACACGACGCGCTGGATGCGCCCGCCGACGGCCCGTTCCTCGATTTCCCGCCGCACCGCCGCCAGTGTGAGGACGTCGAAGTTCATCGCTGGTCGGGGGCCGGGATCTCCGGGTCGGGCGGGGTCGGAGGCAAGGCCTCCCACCGGCGCTCGACCCAGCCCGTGGCAACCCTGGCGGCGGTCTGCACGGCCTCCCCGAGCCTGCCCGAGCGCTGCAGGCCGACGAACAGCGCCGCCGCAAACACGTCGCCGGCGCCGGTTGGACTGGCGTCGGCGACCTGGCGGACGGGTATCTCCGAAGAGCCGCCGTCGGCGAAGACCTGAACCGGCAGCGGACCCCGGGTGAGCACGCCGACCGCGGCCCGCCGGAGACGTTCGATCCCGGACGTTGGGTCGAATGCGATGTCTTCGCTGCTCAGCACGAGCACGTCAATGGCGTCGAGGAATTCGACGGCGTCAGTCCAGTCTCGGCCGTGCACGGCGCCATTTGGGGCCACGCGGCGGAGCAAGCCCTGCGCCGTGAGGCCCGTGACATCGGCGCGCGGCAGGTGGCCGAGCAGTTCGGGGCCGATCTCCGCGACAACGGGCGCCAGGTGCACGACCGAAAACTCATGCGGCAGATCCTTCAGGTCGGCGACATCAAAGGGCGCGGCGACTTCTGGCGCGTGCTGGGTTCGGCCTCGCAATCCATAGGTGTTGCGCATCGCGGTCGTCGCCGAAGCGGCGCGAGCGATCCACCGAATGCCGGAGCGCGTCGAGGCCAGCGCGTGCGCGTCCGCCGCGGCGGCCCGTGTGAGCGCCGTGACGCGCATTCCGAGGCGCTGCGCCGCGAGGCTGCTGTAGTACGCCGTCCCCCCGAACTCCCAGCGCGTCGGGTGGAGATCGCGGGTGACGTGTCCGACCGTCAGGTAGGTCGGGCTCGGTGTGCTGACCACGGAAGTGTGAGTCACGGCTGACGGGCGGGAGGCCGCCCAGCCCAAGGTGGGTCCTCGGGCACTGACCCCCATCCTAGCCTTCCCCCTTCCAGGGGGAAGGGACCTGGTAAGAGGTCGGCTAAGCCTTCGGGCTGATCACGACCCGGCGTTCGTCGCCCTCGCCGATGCTGTAGGTGCGGACGTTTTCGTCGTCGGCCAGGGCCACGTGAATCAGCCGGCGCTCGTTGGCGGGCATGGATTCCAGCGTGACGGGCTCTTGGGTCTCGGTGACCTCATCGGCGAGGGTCTCGGCCAGCTCGCGCAGGTGATCCGCGCGGCGCGCCCGATAGCTGTTGACGTCGATGAGCACGCGGCACGGCTGGCCCAGCTGCCGTCCGGCCATGAGGTTGATGAGGTAGCCAAACGACCGCAGCGTGGACCCATGGCGGCCGATCAGCTTGGAGAAATCGTCGTCGCCGACGACGTTGTATGCCAGCGGGTCCTCATCGACGAGCTCGATCTCGGCGATGAACCCCATGCGATCGAGCATGCCGACCAGCAGGTCTTCGACGATGTCCTGCAGCTCTTCGCCGCTCTCAACCAGCGAGCGAGACGGGCGGGCGCGGGGCGCGGGTTGCTCCGCGACGGGCTCCTGGACGGGTTCGGGCGCCGGCGGAGCAGGCGGAGAAGGTTCCACCTGCGCCTCGGATGGCTCGGCGGCGCGTGCCGGGGGCTCCGGCTCGGGCTCGGCCGGGGGCTCGGGCTCGGCCGGGGGCTCGTGCTCCGTCTCGTCGATGGTGGCCGAAAAGGGCCGTTCGCGGCGCACCACGCGCACGCGGGCTTCGGCGTCGCGACGCAGCAGGCGCGAGCCGCCGCTGGAAAGAATCTCGACGTCAACGTCGTCGATGGTGGCATCGAGCTGCCGCAGGGCCTGGCGCAGCGCGTCCTCGACGGAGACGCCGGTGGCCTCCACGCTCTCGGGAGCGTCGGGAGAGTCGGTTGAATGGTCAGCCACTGCGCCTCCTTCGGCGTCGCCGCCGCCGCGGGGTCGTCGCCACGCCCTCACCAGAGCGTTGGCTCGCGGCTTCGCTGGTTGCTGTGTCTTCCAATGTCTTGGCCGGGGTCGGGGCGTCCGGGCGGGCCGTCATGTCGCGGGCGATGGGCCAGTGCGCGGGAATCAGCGCGCCGGTTCCGGTGGTGAAGTACTGCTGCACGATGGCAATGATGCTGGAAATCACCCAATAGAGCACCAAGCCCGCCTGGAATGACCAGGCGAAGATGACCACGATGATGGGCATGAATTGCATCACCCGATTCACCGTCGCCTGCTGTCCCTCGGCGGTCTTCGAGGCCATCATCCGGGCCTGCACGAACTGGAAGGCGCCAGCCAGCAGCGCCAGCAGCGAGATATAGAACCCTCCCGTGCCGAACACGTCTTGCTGGATGGGGATGCGCGTGAATCCGGCGTTGCCGGCGGCGGTCTGCCCCTGTCGGCTGTCCCACCACTTCTGCACGAACTTCTCGCCGTCGGATTCACCTGGCGCCCAGTAGACGTAGGCGTCGCGGGCGAGGAAGTAGTTCTCGTCACGCAGCGCCGCCACGTTCGCGGAAAACGCGCGGTCGGCGCCTTCGGCCTCGACGTTGACCATGCGCACGTTGTCATGCACGACCGGCCCGGAGATGCCGAGCGATCCGGGATCGGCGATAAGTTCCGCGATGTAGTCTTCGACCGTCGCCCGCAGCTGGATGATCCGCGGCGGGATGGGCTCGCCGTCGAGGAGCATCTCCGAGAGCAGGTTTCGGGTTCCAACATCGTTTCCGAGGCCAAAGACATTGATTGGGCCGGCGGGCAGGCCGAGCTGCGACCAATCGGTGATCTCGCCTCGCAGAATCTGGGCGGCTTCGATCTTGGTGAGCCGCGTGAGCGGCCGATCGCGCTCCACCACGAACGCGGCCGCCTGCACGAGCCGAGCTTCCGTGGTGCCCGGCGGATAGTCGGCGAGCGCCTGTCGCTCTTCGACAAACGCCGCGCTCGCGCGTCCACTGGTGACCGCGGCCGCCGAATTGGCGGGGTCGACGGTATCGATGGTGAAGCGGAAATTGGCGTTTTGGCCGGCAAATTCCGCCGCGACCTGCGACTCCAGCGGCGTGATCGGAAACGTCGTCGCCAGGTGCACGTCGGTGGGGGCCGTGGGACTGGATTCGCCAAGAACCGGGATCGTGGAATCCTCGCGCGCCAGGTTGAACCAGAGGAATTGCTCGTTGAGCAGCCCCTGGCCGCTCAGCGTGAGAATGCCCCCGTAGAGCGCCAGCAGGATCGGCAGCTGCACGAAGATGGGCAGGCAACCCGAGAGCGGGCTGACGCCCTGCTCCTTGTAGAGCTTCATGGTGGCTTGCGACTGCGCCTGCCGGTCGTTCCTGAACTTGCGGCGGATCTCCGCCATTTCGGGCTGCAGGACCTGCATGCGCCGTTGTGAGCGGATCTGCTTCACCGTGAGCGGGATCATCAGCGTCCGAATCGCGATCGTGAACAGGATGATCGCGATGGCGTAGCTGCCGACCCCGTCGCGGATGAGATTGAGAACCTCGCTGAGTGGGTTGACGGCCCACGTCTGCCAGGTTTCGCCGATGCTTGAGAAGAGTTCCATGGCTCAGACCCGCGGCTACGGCACCGGGTCGAAGCCGCCGGCGGCGAAGGGATGGCACCGCGCGATGCGTCGCAGCGCGAGCCAGAGCCCCCGAACCACGCCGTAGCGCTCGACGGCGACGGCGGCGAATTCGGAACACGTCGGCTCGTAGATGCAGTGCGCGCCAAGTCCGCCGGACAGCCACCGCTGGTAGCCGCGAATCACCACGAGCACCGTACGTTTCACGCCAGACTCGGGACGTGTGCGGCGCGCGCCTGTGCCAGGGATTGGGCCACAGCCCCCGTCAGGCAGCCCCATGGCGCGTCAGCCACGGGTCGGCGCGCCTGCGCCACCATGTCGACGATCGGTTGCGGCGTTGCCAGGTGCGGCCGAAACGCCGCCCGCAAGCGGCGACGCATGCGGTTCCGGACGACCGCGGTGCCGAGCCGGCGCGGCGCCGTGATGGCCAGGCGGGTCGTCTCCGCGCCGCCGGGCGCGACAAACAGCACGAAGTAGGGGCAGGCCACGCGCGTTCCGCGGCGCCGCACGCGCGAGATGTCGGCGGCGCTTCGCAGCCGATGGCGTTTGCTCACGGCATGCCGGCAGCGACGGAGCCGCTGTCCATCCCGAGCGCCAGGAGCCTAGACCGCGAGCCGCTTGCGACCCTTACGCCGCCGGCGGCGAAGAATCGCGCGCCCGGACCGGCTAGACATGCGGGCACGAAAGCCGTGCTCACGCTTGCGTTTGCGAACCTTGGGCTGGTACGTGCGTTTCATCGGAGGGGAAATGCGCGGCGACAAGACATGCCGCAGGCGTGAAGTGTAGCACCGCCGGCGCTTTCGACCCTTCCCGGCGCGGTGTTTCCGCCCGGACGATCCGATGGGCTTGCGACACTCGACGGGCGGGTTTGAAACCCGCCCCTACGCCTACTGGCGAGTGTCGCCTTGGGAGCCGGACCGCGACGGAGCGAAGGGACTGGGCCGGCGCTGGCGGCTAGCCGCGCTCCGCCATGGGGGTGTAGGCCCGATCCGTGTGCCCGATGTACTCGGCGCGGGGTCGAATCAGCCGGTTGTCGCCAAGCTGTTCCAGCACGTGGGCGGTCCACCCGCTGGTGCGGCTCATGGCGAAGATCGGCGTGAACAGATTCACCGGCAGCCCCAGCGCGGCGTAGACCGTGGCGGAGAAGAAGTCCACGTTGGAGTCGATGCCCTTCTCATCCATCATCACGCGCTCGATCACCTGGGAAATCTCGAACCACTCGGGGTGGCCGGAGGTGCGGCTGAGCTCCCGGGACATGCCGCGAAGGATCGTGGCGCGCGGGTCGGCGGTCTTGTAGACCCGGTGCCCAAAGCCCATGATCAGCTCGCGGCGGGCCAGGCGCTCGCGCACCCAGTCCTCGGCCACGTCGGGCGAGCCTATTTCGATCAGCATCTCCATCACGCCCTGGTTGGCGCCGCCGTGCAGGGGGCCTCGGAGCGCGCCGATGGCGCCGGTCACGGCCGAGTGCATGTCGGAAAGCGTGGCGGCGATCACCCGCCCGGCGAAGGTGCTGGCGTTGAGCTCGTGGTCGGCCTGCAAGACCAGCAGCACGTCGAGGGCGCGGGCCGCGGTTTCGTCGGGGCGCTCCCCGGTGTACATCTGGAGGAACGCGTCGGCGACCGGGCCTTCCGCCGAGGTGATCGGCTCATTGCCGGCCGCGAGCCGGGCGAAGGTGGCCACGACGGCCGACACCTGCGCGAGAAGGCGCACCGACTTGCGAGCGTTGGCCTCGAGGGAGTTGTCGCCAAGGTCGGGATCAAACGCGCCCAACATGGAGACTCCGCTGCGCAAGGCGTCCATCGGCGGCGTTGACTGCGGGACGAGGCGCAAGGCGTCGACGACCGGCGGCGGCAGGGCATAGGCCGCGGACAGCTCGTTGAGCAGCCCGTCGAGCTGGCTCTGCGTCGGCAACTCGTCGTGCCAAAGCAGGTGCGCCACTTCTTCAAACGTGGCGTCACTGGCCAGATCGAAGATATCGATCCCGCGATAGGTGAGCTTGCCGGCCAGACCGTCGATCGAACTGATCGCCGAGGTACCGGCCACGACCCCTTCGAGGCCACCGGAGCGACTGGTCATCGCCTGTCCTTCATGAGCCGAGCGCGCCCGGCGCGCCGCCACCCGCCAATGCGGAGGACACGGAAGGCGGGGCCAGCCCGGCTACGTCATTTTTCCGAGTCATGGTAGCCGATGGCGCGCTACGCCTCCCCGCCCGGCGGCTGCATGCGCGCCGCGGGCCAGTGGGCGTCAAAGGCCGCCGCGAAGCGCAGCACGTCGGCGTCGGCATGGCGGGCGCCGACGATCTGAAGCCCGACCGGGAGTCCGGCGCGCGTGACGCCGGCGGGAACGGTGGCCGCCGGCTGGCCGGTCATGTTGAAGGGGTAGACGTGGCGGAACCAGCGTTGGGCCCAGACGTTGGGGTCGGCGGGCCTGCCGTCCGGTTCGTCGATCGGGAGCGGCGGCATCAGGAGCGTGGGCGTCACCAATACGTCGTGCTGCGCGAAGAGGTCGGCCATCTCGGCCCAGAGACGGCGCCGCGCCGAGCCGGCCGCCATCATCTCCATGCCGGACGCCGCCAGCCCGGCTTCAGCCGCCGCCAGCAGGCTGGGCTCGCTGACGGCCCGCACCTCGTCCATCCGGTGCCCCACCTGGGCGGCGAGGAGGGTGGTGAACAGGGTGGCCCATTCGCGGGTCGCGTCGCTGAGCATCGGCGGAACGGTGGCAAGCTCACACCCGGCCGCGCGAAAGGCATCGAGCGCGGCCGTGCAGATGTCCACCACCTCGGTGTCGACCACATCGGCGGCCAGCTGCGGCGCCCACGCCACCCGGGCGCCGTCGGCCCCGGCGACCGCCGCCTCGCGGTAGTCGGCCTCGTCGGGCGGCAGCGTGATCAGGTCGTCCTCGTGCGGACCGGCAATGATCGCCAGCCCAAGGGCCATGTCCACCGCCGAGCGCGCCATGGGACCCAAGTGCGAAACCGCGTCGCGGCCGCCGACGATGGGCACATACGGCACCCGGCCCAGGGAGGGCTTGTGGCCGAACACGCCGCAACAGCTGGCGGGGATGCGAATGGACCCGCCGCCGTCGGAGCCGAGCACCAGCGGCACGTAGCCGGCGGCGAGCGCAACGGCAGAGCCGCTGCTCGACCCGCCGCAGGTATGGGCGTGGCTCCAGGGATTGCGCGTGGTCGGGCCCATGGGGTTGTGGGCGAAGGCCAGGTGCCCGAACTCGGGCATTGCCGTCATGCCAACGATGATGGCGCCGGCCTGTTTGAGGCGCTCGACCGCTGGGGCGTCGCGCTCGCCCACGTCATCCCCGAACAGTCGTGAGCCTCGGTGGAACGCCATCCCCCGCACCTGCACCTGCACCTTGACGGCCACCGGCACGCCGTGCAGCGGTCCGAGGAAATCGCCGCGGTCCACGGCGGCGTCCGCCTCGGCGGCCGCGGCCAGCGCTTGCTCGGGCGCCAGGTCCACAAACGCGTGCAGGCGTGCGTCGGCGGCTTCGATCCGGTCCAGGCTGGCCGTCACCGCCTCGCGCGAGGTCAGCTCGCCGCCGCGAATCCAGCGCGAAATGTCAACGGCGCGCGCGTAGGCCAGATCGTCGGGTGACATGGCGGCGGCTCCATAGGGTCTTTCGGCCACGCGGAGGCGAGTGTAGGAGCCGGCACACCGCGCCGCGAGCCGGAGGGATATCCTCGCGCAAGACGCCTCGGGAGGCTTGCCGTCACGTGGCTCGGGTCCACGCTCCCCCAGAGGAGAACCTTGCATACATGCGCGACATCCCACGCCCGAACCTCGGATCCCCCTCACCCCAACCCTCTCCCTCCAGGGGAGAGGGGGCCGGACCTGCGCTCCAGGCACCGGGGGAGCGAATACGCAAGGGTTTCCAGGCGGGCGGCGATAGGACGAATGGATCACGCTGAGCCCCGCGCGTTGTGCGCCAATGCGCGCGGGACACTGCTGAAGTTGCGGCCACTGCGTCGACGCCTGGCGTGGACGGCGGCGCTGGCGCTCGTGCTGACGCTGACATGGGCCTGCGCCCCGTCCGACGACGCGAGACCGGAAGTCGAAGCGCCCGCGACGGTGGCGGCGCTTGTCGGGACGCCGCCCCCGGCGCCGACCAGAACCCAGCCGGCGCCGGCGACGGCAGTCCCCACCACCGTTCGCGCGGAGGTTTCACCCACCGCCGCGGCTGAACCGGTAGCCGCCACGTCGACGCCTCCGCCAACGCCGTCACCTGTCCCAGCGCCGACGCCCAGGGTGGTCACGCCCACGCCGTCGGCCACGCCGGCCCCTACGGTCGAGCCACAGCCGGCGCGCCCCGTAACGCCCGAGCTCGCGGCGCTGCTGGCGGCCATGGGCCCAAGGCTTGCGGCTTGGCGTGGCCTCGAGCCGTGGGACGTTCCGGCGTCGCTGATGACGCCCGAAGAGTTTGCGGTGTGGCTGCCCGCCCAGATCGACGAGGAGTATCCGGCGGACGAGGCGGCGGCCGATCAGCTGGAGTGGGAGCTGCTCGGTCTGATTCGCCCCGACCAGAACCTCTACGAGCTGCAACTGGCGCTCTATACCGAGCAAGTTGCGGGCTTCTACGACTCAGAGACAGAGGAAATCGTCATCATCGGCGACCACGATGCGGCGGCCCCGATGATCATCGTGACGCTGGCGCACGAATACGTGCATGCGCTCCAAGACCGCGCATTCGACCTGGATGCGCTGGAAGACAGCGTGGAAGGCAATCAAGATGCCTTGGCCGCGCTCTTGGCGCTTATCGAAGGCGACGCGACGGTAGCCGAGTTGCGGTACGCCATGCGGCAACTGAGCCGCGAGCAACTCGCCGAGTTGGGATCGTCCGCGCAGCCGCCGGACAATTCGTTCTCCCGGTCGCCGCCGGCGCTGCAGGCCGTGCTGCTCTTTCCCTATCTGTCAGGCCACGCCTTTGTGACGGCATTGCTGGATGGCGGTTGGCGTGCGGTTGACGCCGCCTATGCCCGATTGCCGGCGTCAACCGAGCAGGTGCTGCATCCGGCGAAGTATGCCGCCAACGAGGCGCCGCTGGAGGTTGATCTGCCAACGCTGATCGACTCGCTGCCCGCGGGCTGGAGTGAAGTGCGGCGTGATGTCTTTGGCGAGTTCATGGTGAACGTGTGGCTGGGAGGAACACCGGCCGTCCCGACGGCGGCAGTAGCGGCTGCGGGCTGGGGCGGGGACGCCTATGCCCTGTATCAGCACGAGGATGGCCAGGGGCTGTTGGTCATGAAGTTTCGCTGGGATACCGAACGCGACCTGGACGAATTCTGGATGGCCATGGTGGACCATCTTGTCGGCGGCGGCCTGGGACCGGGCACGTCGGAAGTGGATGCCACGACGGCGGTCTGGCGCGGTGACCGGCGCACGGCGCACGCTCGGCTCTTGGCGGATTCGGTGCTGGTGGTCATTGGACACGACGCCGCAATCGTTCGGCGCGCTGCACGGTTTCTCGTGCGCGGCTAAGGGTCGGGACGGAAAGGCGCCAGCGGCAACGCCGCGGATATCATTTCCCGGATTGCCAATTCGAAGACACCGAATGAGTCACGATTCATCAGTCCGACCGGACTCGCACCCACCGCGTAGGTTGACCGCGGACGAACTGGCGATGGTCGACAACGTGATGCGCCAGTGCCTGGCGGTGGCTGCCGACGACCGCGTGTTGATCGTGAGCGATCCCCCGAAGCGGGCCATCGGCGAGCTGTTCCATGCCGGCGCGCTGCGGCACGCGGGCGACGTGACGCTGCTGGTGATGCCGGTGGCCGAGCGCCACGGCAGCGAGCCGCCGCCGGAAGTCGCCGACGCCATGCGCGCCGCGACGGTTTGCGTGCTGCCCACGTCGAAGTCGCTGACGCACACCCGCGCGCGCACGGCGGCGACGGACGCCGGCGCCCGGGTGGCGAGCATGCCCTCGATCACCTATGAGATGGCCATGCGGACGCTGGCGGCTGACTACTCGGCCATTGCGCGCGAGTCGGAAGAGCTCGCGGCCATCTTGAGCGCCGGCGCGGAGGTCACGCTCACCTCACCCGGCGGCTGCGACCTGACGTTCAGCGCCGTGGGGCGGGACGGGCTGGCTGACACGGGACACTTCACGACGCCGGGCGACATGGGGAACCTGCCGGCGGGGGAGGCGTTCATCGCGCCGGTGGAGGGCACCGCGACCGGAACCATCGTCATCGACGCGGCTTCGATGATCGAGGACGTACTGCCGGACCCGCCGATGCGAATCCGAATTCAGGACGGTCTGGCCGTGGGAGTGGAAGGCGCCGGCGCCGCCCAGCTTGAAACAGTGTTCGCGGAGGTGGGCGATGGGGCGCGCAACATTGCGGAACTGGGCATCGGCACAAACCCCAATGCGCAACTCAGCGGAAACGTGCTGGAAGCCGAGAAAGTGGCGGGCACGGCGCACGTGGCGTTGGGAGCGAGCCTTCACATTGGCGGCACCGTCGACGTGCCGTTTCATCAGGACGGCGTGATCGCGCGTCCGACCATTCACGTCGACGGCCGCATGATCGTGCGGGACGGGCAGCGGGTGTCGCCCGCCGGCTGAGCACACGGCTTCCAGCAACGCCACTAGAATCGCGGGCCTGCCATGAGAGGGCCGCCAGTCACGCCACACGACTCCGCCGCACCGGTTGCGCGCATCTCGATTCGAGCCGTGGCGGTCATGGCGATCCTCGGCGCACTGCTCGGAGCCTGTGACGTGCCGGGCGTGCCAGCCACGACGGCCCGCCCGCCGGCCACGGTCACGCCGGATCCGACTCCCACCTGGACGCCAATACCGTTTGCCACCGCCACGCCGACCCCTACGCCGTCCGTAACCGCCACGCCGTCCCCCGCTCCGGCTCCGCCAGTGACGCCGGGCGCCACGTCGACGCCTGAGGCGTCCCCAGATGCCGCCGCGTCGCCGACTATTCCGCCAACGCCGACGGGTCCGGTGCCGCCCACCGATGCCGAGCTGCTGGCGCTGCTCCCGGGTCCGGGCGACCTGCCGGACGACCCCGCGTTGACGGTGTTCCAGCCCGGAGACGGCGAAATCACCGCCGATGCAGTGGGGCTGGCCGACCAGTTTCTCGACCCGTTGGTCGTGCGGCGCGGCGAACCGTTCCTGCTTGCGCTTGTGCTGGCGGGGCGCGCGGTCGAGCCCGTGGACGTGCAAGTGGTCAACGGCATCATCGAGCGACCGGATACGTTTCTGGAGAGCCTGGCGCTCGGCCTGGTGGAAGGGCTCCAGGCGGCAGCGCGGGCGGCGGAAGTCACCGAGCTCGAGCCGCTCCCGTCGCCGGGCATAGGCGCCGCTTCGGGCGCCGCACGGACGCGCGTGGCTAGCGGCGGCGACATCTATGAGGCTCGCCTGGCCGTTGCCGTCCGCGACGGCGTCGCGGGGATGGTCATCCAGATCGCGCGGATCGATGACACGGCTGAGCTGCTCGACGCGGTGAGCATCCTGCGGCGCGTGGTGGAAACGGATCTCGTGCGCGGGTGAGGACCGGATCACTACACTGAAGCGAGGCAGTCAGATGCAGAGTGGCATGGCGCCAAGGCCGAGGCACGGTGACGTCGGGCGGCGCTCCGGCCCTGCCGTGCCTCCGTCGCGATAGGCGGGCGACCCGTGGCGCGCGCCGACGTCGATCCCACTCCCCGGATCTTGGCCGTTGATGACGATCCGGCGATCCTGGACATGCTGCGACGCGGCCTGGGCATCGAGGGGTTCGACGTGCGCGTGGCCTCCGATGGCGCGCAAGCGCTCGAGGTCATCAACGCCGGAGCAGCCGACGTGGTGATCCTGGACGTGATGATGCCGGGACTCGACGGCTTCGACGTGCTCAGCCAGGTCCGGGCGAAGAACGACGTTCCCGTCCTTTTCCTGACGGCGCGGGATCGCGTGGCGGACCGAATCCGCGGCCTCGACGCCGGGGCCGACGACTACCTGCCGAAGCCCTTCGCCTTTGGCGAGTTGGTGGCCCGCGTGCGAGCGCTGCTGCGCCGGCACGGGCCGGCCGAGCGCCGGGTGCTGTCCTTCGACGGCGTGCAGATGGACCTCGGGGCGCGGCAGGTCACCGCGATGGGCGAACCCCTGAGCCTGACGCAGACCGAGTTCGAACTCTTGCGCGCGCTGCTGGAGCAGCCGGGCCGCGTTCTCACGCGGTCGGAGTTGCTCGATCGGATGTGGGGCTACCAACCGCGAGCCGTGTCGAACGTGGTGGACGTGTACGTCGGCTACCTCAGACGCAAGCTCGAAACGGATGACCACCCGCGCCTGATTCACACCGTGCGGGGCGTCGGCTACGTGCTGCGAAAGGAGACCGCGTGAGCATCCGGCTCAAGCTGGCGCTGTGGTACGTGGGCTTTGTGGTGGCCACGGTGCTCGGGTTTGGGTTGCTGCTGCATTTTCTCCTTGCGGCGCGGGTGCGGAGCGAAGTGGACGTGGCGCTGCAGGGCCGCGCGGGTCACGTGCTGGAACTCGGTGAGGCCGGCCAGCCGGTCGCGGGCGTGCAACCGACGCTGCGTCTCCTGCCGGACTCGATCGCGTCGCAACTGGCGCAGCCCGACATCTACCACCAATTCGTAAACCCGTCCGGCATCCCCGAAATGACCTCGGCGAATCTGCGCGGACGGCAGCTCCCTGTGACTCCGGGGGTGTACGAGGCGCTGCGCACGGGTGAAGAGCAGTTCGAGGACGTGCGCTTGCAGGACGGCACCCGCATGCGCGTCCTGATTGCGCCGATCGTCTGGCAGGGCCAGATCGAGGGGGTGCTGCAGGTCGCAAGCTCGGTCGACGTCGCCGAGGGCGCCATTCTGCCGTTCCATGGCTATCTGCTCGGCGGGATGGCCGGCGTGGTTGCCGTGGCCCTGGTGAGCGGCTTGTACCTCACGCGCAAGTCCATGAACCCGGTCAAGGACCTGACCCGCACCGCGGAGGCGATCTATCAGGTCGGGGACCTTAGCCGCCGGATCGAGGTTGGGAAGGGCGGGGACGAGATCAAGACGCTGGGCCGGACGTTCAATCGGATGCTCGACTCGATCGAGCAACTGGTGACCTCGCAGCACCGCTTTCTGGCCGACGCGTCGCACGAACTGAAAACGCCGCTGACGGTGATCCGCGGCAATGCCGAAATCCTGTGCCGCGGCGCGGCATCCGGCGCGGACGATGAGGCCGCGGACGCGATCCTGCGCGAAGCCACGCGCATGCAGCGAATCGTGGACGACCTCTTGGCCATTGCCGAGCTGGACGCGGCGACGGAAATGCGCTTCGAGCCGGTGGAGGTGCGCGCGCTGGCCGAGCGAGCCGTCCATGACCTCGAACCGCTGGCGGGGAGCCGCGAGCTGTGGGTGCAGGGGGACGGCGAGGTGCTGATCTCTGGGGACGTCGATAGGCTCGAACGCGTGGTGCGCAACCTGGTGCAGAACGCCATCGCGGCGACCGAACCCGCGGGCCGGATTGAGGTTGACGTGCGACGGCACAACGGCATGGCGCGGCTGGTGGTGGCGGACGACGGCCGCGGGATCGACCCCGAGCACGTGCCCCACATCTTCGACCGGTTCTATCGGGTGGATCCCTCGCGGTCGCGTGCGACCGGCGGCACCGGGCTGGGACTCACGATCGTCAAGCGCGTGGCGGAAGCGCATGGCGGCAGCGTGGAGGCGGGACGCAGCGAGCTTGGCGGCGCGGTTTTCGAGGTGCGTCTCCCCGCGAACGGTCACGCCGTCCCGGCGGAAGACCGCGCGAACCTGAGGTATCACATCTGATCCACCGGCCCGCTTGGGCCGGCGAAATGTTTTCACCTGATTTTCATGATTCGGTCCGGCTGTCGGCCTATGCTCCGAGTGACGCGGCGGACGTCGCCCGTGCTAAACGGAGGAGTGGTCGACAATGACGTCGAACACTGACGGAGACCGGACCGTGGGCGCCAAGCTCATGGCTAATCTGCGCGCGGAAGGCGCGCACCCGGCGACATATCGCGCCGGCGACCTCGTGATGGACCCGGCAGTGGACCGTCCGCGGGTCGGCATCGTGTGCGACGGGGCAATCACCGTCTGGCGGCTGAGCCCGAAGGGCAAACAGCTCGCGACGGCCTCGCTGCGGCAGGGGGATTGGTTCGAGAACCTCTTCCCCAGCGAGACCTACGAGCGCACCTTCATCGAGGCCGATGCGCCGGCGCACGTGGCCTGGCTCGAAGGGGCCGCGTTTCAGCGTCTGCTGCGTAAGTACCCAAGCTTCAGCGTCGAGCTCGTCCGATCGCAGATTCGGCGCCTGGCCGCGGTCGAGACGCGGGCGAGCCACACCGCCTTGGCCAGCGTGGCCGACTCGGTGGCGCTGGCCCTGCTGCAAATGGCCGAACGCGAGGGCACCACGGACCTGGAAGTGACGCACGAGGAGCTGGCGCAGCGTCTCGGCACGGTGCGGGAGAGCGTGAGTCTCGCCATCAGCACGCTGCGGCGGGCGGGCGCCCTGGCGCCCGCGCAAGGGCGCAAGCGGCTGATCTCAATTTTGAGCCTCTCGAAGCTCCAGCAGCTTCTGGGCTACTACCCCTCGGGCACGTAGCCCACGCCCGTCCGGCAGGCTGCCAGACGGGCAACCCCAGGCGTCCAGGCGGTCACCCGCCTGGGCGCCTAGCTCGTCGTCGGCGGCGACGCGGCGTCCGGCGGCGACTCCGCCGAGGAGCGCGGCACGAACCTGATCCGCAGCTGGCCCTCCTCGAGCCGCGCCCGCTGATGCTCCATGCGGGCCAGGGCGCGCGGCAGGACGATGTTGCGCCGCGCCGCGCCCATGCGCACGACCAGCTCGTCCCCGCGGCGGATCAGCGCCGCGTTGCGGCGGTCGATGAAGGGGGCCGGGATCTGAAACTCAAACTCGCCGTCGATTTGGGCAATGTGATACGGGCGCTCGCGCACCAGGACGGCGGCCGGGTCATCATCGCCGTGCATCAACTCCCCCATGGCCCGCAGCCGGTCGAGCCCGACGACTTCCTCCGGAAACTGTGGGATCTGCAGGACGGGCACGGGATCGAACATGGAGTGGATTTCACGCATATAGCGCTGCTGCATGCGGCGCCAGCTGGCGGCAAAGTCTCCCGTGGCCTCCGCGGGGACCAGACGGTTCACCACCAGCGCGTCGGTGATGTGGTCGTACAGCGTCAGGTAGGTGAAGCTGCGCTGGGCCTCGCGAATGACCATCTTTTCCGGATTCACCACGATTCGGACGGTCGATTGGCCCGGACGGGTGAGCAACTCCCGCAGTTTCTCCAGCTCTTCGACCAGCTCGCCCATGGCGACGAAGACGGAATCCTCGGGCAGCGGCAAATCGGTGACCCGCCGCGCCATCGGGCGAACCATGCGCGCGAGCTGGCGATTGATCGGCAGCAGCTTGTCCATCCACCAGCGCCCGACCTCGGGAAACGCCAGCAGGCGCAGCGTCTCACCGGTGGGGGCGCAGTCCACGATCACCACGTCGAAGTCACCCGACTCGACGTGACGGGTGATCCAAAGCAAGTTGGCGAGCTCTTCCATGCCCGGCAGCACGGCGATCTCTTCGGCCAGGAGGTCGTTGACGCCCCGCCAGGTCAGCAGCGCCTCGAACCAGGACTGGACCGTGCCCCAATAGGTTTCGAGGTTGTAGTAGATGTCGCACTCCTGCGCCCACAGTCGATCGGCCACCTTTATGGGCTCGGGGCCGAGCGGCTGGTCCAGGGAGTCGCCGAGGCTATGTGCGGCGTCGGTGCTGAGGACAATGGTTCGCGCCCCGCGCTCCGCACAGCGCAAGGCGGTCGCGGCGGCGACGCTGGTCTTCCCGACCCCGCCCTTGCCGGTGTAGAGGATGACGCGGGCGTCGCTAGCGGGTGGCAAGGTCGGGCTCCAGGTGCGAGAGACTGACGTGCAGCGGCGCTCCGCGCGCGGCGACCACCCGCCCGACGGTGGCCGCGGTCAAGACGCCCGCCGCCGCGAGCGCTTCCCGAAATGCGTGCTCATCCTCCGGCGGAATGGCGATGAGCAACCCGCCGCTCGTTTGGGCGTCGGCGAGGAGCAGCCGCTCAGCGGCGGGAAGCTCAGCTAGCCACTCCACCTGGCCATCGAGCGCGGCCAGGTTGCGCTCGGTGCCGCCCGGCACCTCGTCCGCGGCGATGAGCTCGCGCACCCCGGGGAATACGGGCACGTGGTCGGCGAACACCGTGGCCGAGCAGCCGCTGGCCTGCATCATTTCGCGCAGATGCCCCAAGAGCCCGTAGCCCGTGACATCCGTCATGGCGTGGGCGCCGAACGTGCTGGCCACCTCCGCCGCCGCTCGATTCAGCGTCCGCATGCTGGCGACGGCGGCGTCCAAAGCCTCGGGAGGCGCGGCGTCGTGCTTGAGCGCTGTGCTGATGACGCCCGTCCCGATGGGTTTGGTGAGCACCAGCAGATCGTCGGGACGCGCCCCCGCGTTGGTGATGAGCGCATTCGGATGCGCCGTGCCGATCACCGCCATGCCGAACTTGGGCACCGGATCGTCCACGGAGTGCCCACCCGCGACCACCGCGCCGGCCTCGAGCACCGTGTCGGCGCCGCCGCGCTGGATCTCCGCGAGCACGTCGAGTGACAGCGTGTCGCGCGGAAACCCGGCGAGGTTGAGCGCAAGCAGCGGCGTGGCGGCCATGGCGTAGACATCGCTGAGCGCGTTGGCCGCCGCGATGGCGCCGAAGTCGTACGGGTCGTCGACGATGGGTGTGAACACGTCGATGGTCGCCACGATGGCAAGGTCGTCGCGCACCCGATAGACGGCGGCGTCGTCCATCGTGGCGGCGTCCACCAGCAGGTCGACGTGCGCCATTTGCGGCATGTGGCGCATCACGTGCGCCAGCTCGGTCGGGCTGAGCTTGCAGGCTCAGCCGGCGCCGGGCGAATACCGCGTGAGCTTCGGTCGCGTCACATTCAGAGTCACTCTGGCAATCTACAGTACGCGGGAGGCGCCGCAGGGCTCCAGATGAAGCAGGCCGTGCCGCAGACACTTAGGACATCGGCGGGTCGCCGCTGCCTGCGGCGGGTGCGGGCGGTCGCGCTCGGCATGGGGCTGATCGCCGCGGTGTCGGCATCGGGCGCCGCCGCCCGAGAGCCCGATGTCGACGCGGCCAAGCGCGACTCGCCGGTGGCGATCGCCGTGTCCTCGGGATGGTTCTATCCGGGACTCGGTGAGGACGGCACCGGATTCGGCGTGCGCAACTTTGCCGATGGGCCGCGGTTCTTCGACGCCTTCACGCGCTATGGCGGGCTCGACGTGATGGGATATCCGACGTCGCGCCCGTGGATCGGTCCGGGCGGGTTCATCTACCAGCTCACCCAGCGCGCCCTGATGCAATGGTCGCCGGACGATGGCAAGGTCCAGCTGGCAAACGTCTACGAGATCCTGCGCGAGGCCGGACACGACGAGGCGCTCTTTGCGCGCTCGATCCCCCGCACCGAGCCCGACGAGTCCACGACGCTGGCCGACGCGCGGGCCGTGCGGATGGGCTGGATGACCGACTCAGCGATCACGCAGGCGTTCCTGGCCAATCCCATCGAGGCCGACAGCGTGGATGCCGCCATCGAGCTCCACGGTTTGCCCATGTCACGTCCGGAGACGTTCGGGCCATTCGTGGTACAGCGCTTCCAGCGGACGGCGCTGCAGCACTGGGTGGAAGCGGTCGATGGGGGCCAGCCGGTTGGCACGGTGGTGCTGGTCAATAGCGGCGACCACTACAAGGACCTGGTGCTCGGGGATTCGGCGGTCACGACGCCCCATGCGCATGACGACACGCGCATGCTGGATCTGCGCGACGGGGCGGAGGTCTACGTGGACGCGATTCTCGCCTGGACGACGCAGCGGAACTACAACGTCATCGACGACGCGCTCGCCGAGGCGCTGCGCCTGTTGGAGGGGGTGCCGTCGGCTACGCCGGGCCTCGTGGCCGCCGCAGAGGTCTCCGCCCCGATCCGCTATCGGTCACTCCCAATCGACGTCTACGCGACGTTCAATCCACCGTCGCGAATTGCCGTCAACCGCGACCTCCAGCACGAGCGACTCGAGGCCGTGGCGGCGGTGCTGGCGCACGAGTTGCAGCATCTGGCGGATTTCCACGATGAGCGGTACGTCCCGTCGGACGCTGCATGTCTCGAGGCGGAAATCCGCGCCGTGATTGCGGAAGCGAGCGCCTGGAGCTCACTGATGGGCGCCGCCGGGGCGGAAGACCCGCAATCGCCCCTGGAACGGATGGAGAATTCCCGGCTGCAGGCCGTGCAGGCGGGCAGCGAGACCGTGCGCGCGTTGGTTGAGGATGAGTGGTCCGAGCAGTGCTCCCAGCACCACTGAGCATTGACGGTGCGGGCCGCCGCCGCCTAGCATCGTCCATGGCTGCTAGGAACGCCCCGGAGCCCCGCATGCGTTGGGCGTATAGGCGGCCGGCGGTGGACGCCTAGCGAAACGCCGCCGGCTTCGCGTGACCACGTCGGTGGCACGCCATCCGACGCATGCCGGCGCCAACGCCAGGCGCCTTCCTCAACGAGTTTCATCCATGCCTGCCAATGCCTTTGACGTTCTTGACGCGCGCGGCCTGATCTCGGCCGCCAGCGACGCCGCCGCGCTGCGCCGCGCCCTCGACGGGCCCCTGACCTTCTACGTGGGGTTCGATCCCACCGCGACAAGCCTGACGGCCGGCCACCTGGTGACGCTGATGATGGCGCACCACCTGGAACAGGCAGGCCACCGTCCCATCCTGATTGCGGGCGGCGGCACGGGAATGATCGGCGACCCTTCGGACCGGCTGGACACACGGGCGCTGCTCACGCAAGAGGACGTGGCGGCGAACGTGGCGGCGATCCGCGGTCAATTGGAGCGGTTCGTCGATCTCAGTGAGGGCGACGCCCTGGTGCTCAACAACGCCGATTGGCTGGCCGGGCTGGGCTACCTGGAGTTCCTGCGGGACATCGGGCGCCACTTCAGCGTGAACGAAATGCTGGCCACCGACACCTATCGCAACCGCCTGGAGGCCGGCGAAAACCTGAACTTCATCGAGCTGAACTACCGCCTGCTGCAGGCCTACGACTTCCTGCATCTCTACCGCGAATACGGCTGCACGCTGCAAATCGCCGGCAGCGATCAATGGTCCAACATCCTGGCCGGCGTCGACCTTATTCGCCGCGTGGAGCGCACGCAGGCCTTCGGGCTGGTGGCCCCGCTGCTGACGACGGCGGAAGGCGAGAAGATGGGGAAGACCGCGGCGGGCGCGGTGTGGCTGGACCCCGACCGCACGCCGCCGTTCGAGTTCTACCAACACTGGATCAACCTGGCCGACGCCCTGGTGCCGCAGGCGCTGGGCATGCTGACAACATTGCCCATGTCGGAGGTTGCCGCGCTGCGCGACCTGCGCGGACCGGATATCCGGCGGGCCAAGCAGGCGCTGGCTCACAACGTGACGGCCACCGTGCACGGTCGCGAGGCGGCGGACGCCGCGCGCGAAACGGCCCGGTCGCTGTTTGCCGACGCGGCGGGCGACGCCGAGGCCGTGCCCACGACCCTGGTGACCGCGGCCGAACTGGAGGCGGGCATTCCGATCGTCGACCTGCTGGTGCGCACCGGCCTGGCGCCGTCGCGGGGCGCCGCACGCCGGTTGATCGCGCAGGGCGGGGCGTACATCGGGGAATCGCGCGCCTCGGACCCGGAGGCCGTCGTGGACCGCTCGCAGGTGCCCGACGACGGCCTGCTGCTGCGCGCCGGACGGAAGCGGTATCACCGCGTCGCCGTGGAACCGTAGGTGGCCGGGAATCGCCGCAGGCCGCTACCCTCGAAGCTGAAGCAAACGACCGCTGAGGAGGCTGTATGGCATCCCGACGCCAGCCGGACGAGGTAGTGCCGCCGCGCCGCGTGAAGCTGCGCAAGTCCGCCACCCCGGAGGACATGGCCGACGCGGGACTGCGCCGCGCGGCCGGGCAGACGATGCGCTGCGAGTGGGCCCAGCGCAACCCGGACTTGACGATCTACCACGACGACTTCTGGGGCGAGCCGCCGGCTGACGACCGCGAATACTTCGAGCGCATGATGCTGGAAGTCTTCCACGCCGGATTGAGCTGGACGCTGATCTGGAACAAGCGCGAGAGCCTGCACCGGGCGTATGACGCCTTCGAGATCGACGCGGTCGCTTCCTACGGACCCGCCGAGGTGACGCGCCTGATGAACGACCCCACCGTGGTCCGCAGCGCGAAGAAGATCGACGCGGCCATCGCCAACGCGCGCACGGTGCTCGAGCTCCAGGCCGAGCACGGCGACCTGGCGTCGTTTCTGCGGCAGCTGCCCGACGACGCCGAGGACAAGATCAAGGTGCTGCGAAAGACCTTCGCCTTCATGGGGCCGGGCGTGGCGCGCGGCTTCCTGGAAGCCACCGGCCTGATTCCCGTGCCGCACCACCCCTACTGCTACAAGGCGTCCGGTGGCAGCTGATCCGGAGGCGCTGGCCATGAGGCTGCTCATTGGGACCCGCGAGGGCCTGCGAGACGCCGACGGTGCGCCGCTGGGTCTTGGCGGACGTGCCATCCGCGCGCTGGCCGGACGCCCCGACGACGCGTGGCTGGTCGTCGACGGGCGCGAGGTCTGGCGACTCAAGGGCGGTCGGATGTCAGTTGCGGCATCCGCGGGGGCGCTGGGCGATCCCGCGCTGACGTGTGTTTTACCCACGTCCACAAGTGTTCTCGTTGGAACGGAAGGCGCGTTTCTCCGACGGTTTGATGGCTCGACGCGGCTTGGCAACGAGGCGCTCGCGCCGGTAGCAGGCTTCGACCAGGCCGAGGGCCGCGAACACTGGTTCACGCCGTGGGGCGGTCCGCCGGCGACTCGCTCATTGGCCATCGACGAACAGGACGCGCTCTACGCCAACGTGCACGTGGGCGGGGTGCTGCGGTCGATCGACGACGGCGAGTCCTGGCAGGCGACGGCTCTGGATATCCGCGCCGACGCGCACCAGATCATCGCGCCCGCGGGCCACGACGGCCTGCTGCTGGCCGCCACCGCGCGCGGGCTGGCCGTTTCGCGCGACCGGGGCGACTCGTGGGAGCTAGACGTCGGCGGTCTGCACGCGACCTACGCCCGGGCCGTGGCCCTCAGCGAGTCCACCATCCTGCTCTCGGTCGCGCGTGGACCCGGCGGCCAGAATGCGGCCGTGTATCGGCGATCGCTCGACGGCGGCGAGCCCTTCGTGCGCTGCCAGGACGGGTTGCCTGACCAATTCGACGGCAACATCGACACCCATAACCTGGTGGCCGACGGCCCCTACGCGGCCTTCGCCGGTCCCGACGGGGCGCTCTATGGCTCGGAAGACGGCGGGCGCAGCTGGCAACAGACGCTCAGTGCGCTGCCGAGGGTGTATGCGCTGTTGATCGGCCCGGGACCTGGATAGAAGGCGTCCCATACGCGATTGGCCCCACGGCCCACCCCTGGATGCTTGGGGACGGGCGGGTCTGAGACCCGCCCCTACGCCAGGCATTCAGCGCGCCGCCAGGGTCGACCGGACTGGATTCCGGCTTTCGCCGGAATGACGGGGTAGGCCTGGTTCTCCTAGCCGCGGAACCGCGTGATGACGGTGGCGGCGGCGGGGAGGGCGTAGCGGCCGCCGGGGCCCAGGTCAGCGGGCGATTGAGGGCGGCCGGCGCGGCGGGCCGATACGCCGGCGAAGATGCGCAGCTCGGTGCGCCGTCGCGTGTGCCTGGAAGCGACGTGGGCCATGCCGATCTGGCGACCGCTGGACGCGCGCGTGGCGCTGGTGACGGTGCCGATCCAGGCGCCGCGTGGATCGGTGACGGGATCGCCCTGCCGCGCCATGGGGGTGCGCTCGTCGGCGATCGAGAAGCGCACGATGGACGACTTGCGCTCGGCCTCGCGCCGCACGTAGGGATCGCGCCCGACGAAAAACGGCTTGTAGGCCTTGACGAAGCGGCCGAACCCCGCGTCGCCCGGCGTGAGGTCCAGCGGCCCGGCAAGCTCGTGTCCGTAGAGCGGGAATCCGGCCTCGGTGCGCGTGGAGTCGCGCGCTCCGAGGCCAACCGGCACGACGCCGTCGTCCGCCCCTGCCTCGAGGATCGCGTCCCACACGCTCCGCGCCGCGTCCGGGTGCACGAAGATTTCGAAGCCGGTCGCCTCGCCCGTGTAGCCGGTGTGGGAGATCTCGACATCGGCGCCAGCGAGCGTAAAGGCGCGGACGTGGTTCATGCGCATGGCGTCCAGCGCGCGCCGCTCCTCGTCCGTGGCGACGATTCGCTGGAGGACTTGACGCGATTTCGGTCCCTGGAACGCCAGGTCCAGCCGCGCCGCGTCTCCCGCGGCCGGGCTCTTGAGGTCCAAGAGCTCGGCGCGCACCGGCAATCGCGCCGCGCCGTCGCCCGCGACGACCTGGTAGGCGCCGTCGTTCACACCCGTCAGCCAGGCCCAAGCCTTCGGCGCGTTGGCCGCGTTGACCACCGCCATGAAGCGGTCGCGGGCCAGACGGTAGATGATGAGGTCGTCCAGGCAATCTCCGTTGGCGTCGAGCAGGTAGGTGTAGGCCGCGCGGCCCACGCGAAGGCGGCTGGCGCTGCCGGTGACGACGAGGTCCAGAAACTCCGCGGCATTCGGCCCTGAGACGGCGAAGACGCCCATGTGCCCCACGTCGAACAGCCCGCCCGACTTGCGCACGGCCTCGTGCTCCGCCGCGATGCTCGTGTACCAGACGGGCATGTCCCAGCCGGCGAAGGGGATTAGCTTCTTCGCCTGCTCGGCGTGGAACGGGTGCAGGGGCGTGTGGTGCAGCTCCTCGGACTCGGGCTCGCGCCAGTCGAACGGCTGCGGCCCGTCGCTGCCGGCGGCGACCGGGCGCCGGCCCACGAACCAGGGGCGGGACGCGTCGTCGGGAGGCGCGTCCGGCGGCGGGCCAGTCACGCCAGGGTTCGCCACAGCGTCGGTCAGCGCCGGTGCATCACCGTCGGCCACGGTCACCGTGACCGGGCCGCTGAGCTTCCGGCTCGGCTCATTGGGATCGACGATCACGTAGCCGTCGGACGCCGCCTGGAGCCAGTCGGCGAGCGCATCGGCGTGGTCGGGATCGACGGCGATCAGGGCGGAAGTTTCGGCAGCCTCCGCGGGTCGGGCCACGATCGCGTTGACTGCATCGCTGCCGGGCGGACCCGCGAGGGCCACATGACGCGTCTGCCCCGGCTCGAGATCGCGCAGGCGCCGGTTGGCGATCTCGTCCAGAAACGACAGCGCGCGGGCGCCGCGAACGAGCAGCAGACCTGACCTGCTGGCCGGCGGATCGCTGGGCGGCGCACCCTCGGCGTGCCCACGGCGGGCAAAGTCGAGCACCTCGGCGCGCAACGACCGCATGGCGTCGTAGGCCATGCGCCCGCGGAAGCGCGGGGTCCTGCGGCCCGTGTAGGTCACGCCGTGCATGGCGCGAAATGCGCGCGCCAGGATGCCGGCCAGCGTCTTCATGTCGTCGGGGCCGTAGCCGCGCTGGGTCAGCCAGGGCGTGCCCATGCGAATGCCGGTGGGCGCGGCGAAGCCCCGGTCGCCGGGCACCGAGTTGCGATTGGCCACTATGCCGAGGGCTTCCAGCATGCGCACGGCCGGCTCGCCGCGCAGATCGCCTTGGGCCCCGACCCGGCGCAGATTCACCACGAACAGGTGCGTGTCGGTGCCGCCGTAGGCCACGCCGACGCCCTCGGCTTCCAGGGCGTCGACGAGCGCCCTGGCGTTGGCGATGATCTTGTGCTGGGTGCGGTGGAAGGCCTCGGTGGCCGCCATTTTGAACATCACCGCCATGGCCGCGATCTTGTTGAGGTGCGGGCCGCCCTGCTCGCCGGGAAACACCGAGCGATCGATGGCGCGCATCAGGTCGCGTCGATGCGACAGGATCACCGCGCCGCGGGGGCCGAACAGCGTCTTGTGCGTCGTGAAGGTCACGACGTCGGCAATGCCCACCGGCGAGGGATAGGCGCCCGCGACGACGAGCCCGGCCGGATGCGAGATGTCCGCCATCAGCAGCGCGCCCACGTCGTCGGCGATGGCGCGGAAGCGCTCCCAGTCGGGCGCCCATGGGTACGAGGTATATCCGGCGATGATCAGCCGGGGGCGGGCGGCCTTTGCCCGCGCGGCGATGTCGTCGTAGTCGAGCTGCGCGTCGGGCCCCGAAATGCGATAGCTGGTCGACTTGAACCGCCGTCCCGAGCGGTTGACGGACGCTCCGTGGCTCAGGTGCCCGCCGTGGGCCAGGGCCAGACCCATGATGGTGTCTTCGGGGTCGAGCAGGGCTTCCTCGACGGCGTTGTTGGCCGCCGCGCCCGAGAGCGGCTGCACGTTGACCCACAGCCGGTCCGCGGACACACGGTCGTTGGCAAAGCGGTCGGCACAGCGGCGCTGCGCCAGCGCCTCCACCAGGTTGCTGAACTCATTGCCTTGGTAGTAGCGGCGATCGCCGTAGCGCCGGGTGCGGGCGAGCTGCCGGTCGAGGTCCGCCAGCGCTTCCTCCTGGTCGCGGATCATTGCGGCCGCCGCATAGCCCTCGGCGTAGATGCTGGTGAAGGGCGACGCCAGCGCGTCCCGCACCGGCTTGGGCGTGAGGCTTTCGGACGGGATCAGGATGAGCTTGTCGCGCTGGCGCGCATGCTCCCGCTCGATGAGGTCGCCCACCAGCGGGTCGACGTCGGCCACGGAGCGGTCGAGCGCAAGGTCGGCGTAGGTCCGGTCGAGGGACATCAGGGAATCCTTGAGATCAGCGGCATAAGCGTACGGCGGCTTAGCGAGCGCGACGAACGCCGCCGGCTATTCGACGACCCGGCGGCCTTCGCGGAGGGCTTTGGACCGAGCCTCCTGCATGGTCATGCGCACGCGGCCGCCGAAACGCTCATTGAGCCAGGGATCGCCGCGGACGTGATAGCCGCCCTTCTCCCAGAAGCCGGCCTCCTCGTGGTCCATGAACTCCAGGCCGCGCACCCACTTGGCGCTCTTCCAGAAGTACAGGCTCGGCAGCACCAGTCGCAGGGGTCCGCCGTGCTGTTGCGGCAGCGGGCCGCCGTCGTGGTTGATGGCAAACAGCACGTCGTCCTGGTCCAACTCGGCCAGGGTGACGTTGGTGGTGTAGCCGGGATCGGCGTGGATCATCACGTAGTCCGCGCCGGGAAGCGGCTTGATGCGCTTGAGCACCTCGCGCACGTGCACGCCTTCCCACAGGTTGTCGTAGCGGCTCCAGTGAGTGACGCAGTGGATATCCGAGGTGATCTCGGTGCGCGGCAGCGAGGTGAACTCGTCCCAGCTCCAACGCGCCTCTTCCTCCACCAGACCGGTCACGCGGAAGTCCCACAGGTTCATGTCGTAGGCGGCAGGCTCCTGGTAGTGCAGCACGGGCCATTTGGAGGTGAGCGTCTGGCCGGGTGGAAGGCGCGGCTCGCGCAACTCGGGCGGGCGCGGGCTGACGTCGGGCGTGTCCGGCGCCACGGCGGCGCGGGAGCCAAAGAGCCGGTCGAACATGGTCCGCTCCATGAGCAACGCGTATCTGTTACCCGATGGTACTGTTCAAGTCGTCCGGTGGTGCGTGGTATCACGCACACAAGCCTGCCGGAGGCGTGCGAGGTCTCAGCCGGCCGGGGTTCGGCTAGCGGTCCGCCTTGATGGCCGGCGCCCCTTCTGGAGTTGGGAGCATGGAACGCACCCCGAAGTCCAATCGAACTGGCGCCCAACCCTAGCGTCGCAGTCATCTCATGCTCGCGCGCCATCCGCTGGCAATGGTTCATGACCCGCAACAGACCCTCATCCCCAATCCGGAGGCCTGTGAAATGTGCCGCGATGGTCTGAAAGCTCTTGCGGGAACTGACACTCCGGCTAAAGCTCGTGATCAAGGGGGGCGTACGAAGTCGCGGCCTGCTGCAACCGGCGCCCCTTGCCGCCGTGCGGGTTGATCACGTGAACCGGGCGTCTAAATTCCTGGGTAACAACACGGATGGCCTCGACCAAGTCGGTGTCACCGGATAGAACGTAGGCGCTCTGAAAGTCGCGGCGGGCGGCGTCGAGGACCAGATGGACCGCCAGATTGACATCGGAGCCCTTCTCTTCAGTCCGAGACACGTAGGCGTGCCGTGAGCCTCTAGCCGGTGGGTTGACCAGTGGCATCCAACGCGGATGCCGCGAGAATCGACCCTTATGGATTGTGAGATTGTCGATAGTGCCAAGGGCTCGTTGGTACAGCTGCTGTCGAATCACCTTCGACTGATCGCCTCGGATATCTGCCGTGAAGTAGCGAATGCGATACAGATCTTCACCCGTACGAATGCTGCGTCTGCAAATCTCACGCAGGTCGAGCCAGCGGTACGGCGTGCTCTTCAAGGCGCCGTAGTACAAGTTGACGCCGTCGATGTAGAAGTTGGCGCGCATGCCACAAAAAATAAGGGGATTATATACGTGGTTACCCCGCCGCCTGGCGGGCGGCCTCGATGATCCGCGCCCGTTCGGCTTTGGAGCGGGGGCGCACCATCGCTTGCGCGAGGTTTTCCAGCGTGTCGGGAATCGGCTCGATAATCCGCGTGGTGGGGCGGCCCCGCTTGCGCTTGGCCGGTGTGTCGGTGCTCATGCCGTCCCTCCTCTAGAGCGCCAGCTTGACGCGCAGAATAGGCCATGCCGCGGTCGCCTTTGACGCGGTTGCAGTTGCCACACAGCAGTTGCAGGTTGCCCACGTGATCCGTCCCGCCATTCGCGCGGGCGATGATGTGGTCCACTTCGAGATTCTGGATGCGGAAGTGCTCGCCGCAGCCTGCGCAATCGCCCCCCTGCTCGCCGTACAGCGCGTTCCGGTGCGTGTGGGGGGCGGGCAGCTTCCCCAAGTCGGTGCGCTTGGGAATGTCGGTGCGGTGCGCCCCTTGATAGAACAGGCCCAGCTCGTCGCGCATGCGGCGCTCGACCAGTTCGGCGGCTTTGGGCGATATGTCGATGCCCGCCCACTGGCGGCCGAGTTTCTCGGCCGCGACGCAAGCGGTCGCACAGCCGCAGAAGGGATCGAGCACCACGTCACCCTCGGTTGAGGATGCCTGGATGACGCGTTCCAAGAGCGCGAGCGGCTTCTGTGTCGGGTAGCCGATGCGCTCGCTGCTGTGGGAGCCGATTTGCTGAATGTCGTCCCAAATATTCTGAATGGGCAGCCCCTTGAGTTCGTCCGCAAAGCTTTTTCGGCGCAACCGGCCGGTGGGGTTCGCCGGAAAGTGGATGCGGCCCTCACGGTCCCATTGCTCCATTTTTTCGCGGGTGATCATCCAGCCATTACGGGGAGCCGGATACCCCTTGTAGTCGTAGATCAGATTGGGCCGATAGGCGGGATTCGTCAGGCTTGTCGCTTGATAGCGGCGTCCATCGTTGTCCACGAGCCGGAAGCTCTTTTCGACGTAGGCCTGATATGCCGGATGATCCCGGTTGTACTGCGGACGAAACGGCGCGGCACTGCTTGCCGCGAAAAACAGCACAGTGTCGGTGCAGACGCCGAACCGATTCGACTTGTGGACAGCGCTCGAAAATCCGTGCCGCCGCTTCCACGTAATCTCGTTTCGAAAATTCCCCTTGCCAAACACGGCGTCCATGAGCAGCTTCAGGTAGTGGCTCATGGTGGGGTCGCAATGCAGATAGATCGAGCCGGTCGGCTTCAGCACGCGCTGGCATTCCAGCAGCCGCGCGGCCATGTAGGCCAGATACGACTTATCGCCGTCCGTCATGGCCGCCAGCAGCACGCGGTAGACGCGCGGATGCTTCGCCTCGATCAGGTTGATCCATTCGGCGTCCACGTCGGAGAGGCCCCACGTGTCCTTGAACGCCGCGCCCGCCGCTTTCGAACCGATGGGCGCCGCGTAGTTGGCCTTGGAGTTGAAGGGGGGATCGGCGTAGATCAGATCCACCGAGTCCGAGTTCATGCCCCGGAGGATCGGCAGATTGTCGCCCGTCCACATGGTTTGGTTCGCCCAATTGGCGCTCATACGCGCCGTGCGCCACTGGGCAGCCCGTTGGCCTGCGTGAGCGCTCCGTAGGTGAGCCGCTTGCCGTCCATGCCCCGCACCATTCGCCGCATTTGGTCCAGCGTGTCGGCGGGCCGCTGATTGTGGCGGCCCTCGAACTCGCCGACGTAGCGGTCGAGGTGCTTGGGGCTCATCTTGTGGTAGGTGCCGTGGTAGCCGCGCTTCATCATTGACCAGAAGGATTCGAGGCCGTTGGTGTGCGCGAGGCCATCGACCCACTGGCCCACACGGTGCGTCACGCTGGCGTGGTGGGGGAGGCCCTGATAGGCCGTGGCGTCGTCGGTGTACACCATCGCGTCGGGCTGCGTGCGCTCGCGGACAAAGCCCTTGAGCGTGGCGCCCGTCGTGTCCGGCACCACGGCCGCGCTGATGCGGTTCGTGGTCCGGTCCTTGACGCCAGCCACGGCGGTTTTGCCGACGGTGCCCCGTCCGGCGTGCAACTTGCGGTGCTCCGGCTTGTTCTGCTCCAGGCCGCCGAAGTGACTTTCGTCGGCCTCGACCGGCCCCTCAAACGGGCTGGCGTCGGCTTCCCACGTCTTGCGGATGCGGTGCGCCAGGTGCCACGCGGACTTCTGGGTAATCCCGAGGTCGCGGTGGAGCTTGAGGCTGGACGTGCCCTTGAGGCCCGTCGCCAGCAGGTACATGGCCATGCCCCACGTCTTGAGCGGGAGCTTGGAGCCGTGCATGATCGAGCCGGTCTTGACGGAGAAGTCCTTGCGGCAGGCGTTGCAGCGGTAGGGCTGCGGCTTGCGGGTGCGGCGCGTCTGAATGTCCGTGGCGTTGCAGGCGGGGCAGTGGACGCCGTCCGGCCAGCGCTGCTCGACAAACCAGGCCTCGGCGGCTGCGTCGTCGGCAAAGAGGCCAACGGCGTCTATAATGGTGAGACCTTTTCGGTAGTGCTTGCCCGGTGCCCGTCGTGCCATCGCTTGCCCCCTTCGATTTATGGGACAAGCTTACCCCAAGCGCGGCAAGGTGTCAAGGGCAACGGAGCAAAATGGCGGGGTGAACGGCGACGAAGTCCAGACCGAGATTGCCCTCACGATTAAGGCATATCTCGATGCGAAGCGGCGGGTCGCCTGTCTCCGCTCACGCCTGCGACGCGTCGGCAGCACGATTGACGTGGTGGCGACGGTTCTCGAAGGGCGCGAGCCCAAACGCTATACCAACCCGCTCTATGACATCGCGTCTGACACGTTCCGTGACCGCGTCGCCACCATCGAAATCGAGCCAGTCCTAGCCGACCTCCAGTCGCTGCGCGAGGCGCTGGCGGAGAAAGAGGCGATTGCGCGCGACCTCGCCGACAGCGGCTATACCGAATTGCTCAACAACGGCGACGGCGAGTCGGGGTAACCACGCATATAAGCCCCAAAAATAAGGGGCCGACCGGAGGCGGCCCCTCCCGGCCGTCGAAGACAACCGGGGTGATTGCTCTTTTTTCGCGGATCGACCCGCCGACCGTAAACCGGGGAGTGGTTCACTCTGCGCTGCCACGAAAATGCGACCGAACTGAACGTTCGCCTGTGCTTTCAGCCGGCCGGCGAAGAACTTGCCACGGTCTGAGGGTCATACGCGGCAACGACCATGGCAGCGATTTCGGCCGCCGTCGCCTCGGCGCGCCCGTGCCCGGGAACGTCGTGCGCCAGGATCACGATGGTTACGGGGCCGGTCGAGAGGTAGACGACCCCGGCGTCGTTGGAGATGCCGGCGAGGTCGCCGGTCTTGTGGGCCACGGCGGTGCCCGCGGGCAGCTGGGCGGGGATGCGGTTGTTGCGCGTCTCGCCGAGCAGCAGGGTGCGCATGCCCTGCACGTCGGCCAGCGTCCGCGACCAGTGCGCCGGCCGCATGCCCAGCGCGACCTCCAGGAGCTTGGCGGCCTCGCGCGCGGTCGTCACCGGCTGCGTGGTGAACACGTCGGTGGCGGCGAGGCCCAGCTGACCCAGCGTCCACTGCATGTTGGGGTAGCCGATGTGATCGGCGAGCAATACGGCCGCCGAGTTGTCGCTGAAAGTCATGGTCCGCTCCAACGCGCGTTCGATCGTGAGGCGCTGGCCGGGCGCGAGCGTCGCCGGGGGGGCGACCCGTTCGAGCACGCTCTGGTTCATCTCGAGCATGGAGCTGAAGTCAAGACCGATGACCGCGCGCTGCCGATAGGCCTCGACGAGCACGGGCAGCTTCCACAAGCTCGCCGCCCGGACAATGTCGTCGGCGTTGATGGCAACCTCGGCGTCCGAGCCGGAGGGGGCCGCGTAGACCGACCAGTTGCCCGGCTCGCCGGCCAGGCGGGCGTTGATGGCGGTTTCCAATTGGTCGCCGACGGTATTCCCAGCCGCCTGGGTCGCCGCCGCCGCCGAGTCGACCGACGCGAGCGCCGCCTCCGGCATCACGCCAACCTCTCGCAGCACCTCATCTAGCAGCACCGCCGTCACGCTGCCGGGCGCCGGGAGTCCTTCCACCTCGTCGATCCAGTGCTGCAAGACGCCGCGCTGGAATCGCTGCGCCACGAACGGGCCGAGGCGCTCGGGGCGGGACATCGGCAACCCCCACCGATCGCGGGAGTGGTCGGCGGTCCAGACGAGGCGACCGATGGGGTCGGGGTTGGACTCAAACACCCCGCGGATCGCGTCGTCGGTGAGCCAGCCGGTGCGAATCTCAACGGCGTGCTGGAATGACGTCGAGCCGTCATCCTCGATGGGGCGGGGCACCTGACGCGCGGCGTAGAGCCAATCGGTGTGTCCCGCGCGGTCCATGATCTCCAGCGCGTTCGCCAGCACGACGCGACGTTCGCCCGCTTTCCACTGCAGCAGGCCATAGCGCAGGGCCTGATACTCAAACGCGCCGGCCGCGAACGTCGCGCTGCGCGGCGGACCCAGCACCGGCAGACCGCCGAGGCCCCGGGAGCTATCCCACCAGGTGGCGTCGCCGACATTGCGAACTTCGTACCCGCGGCCCGACTCGTCGCTGGCTTGGGGGTAGTGGCGGCCGTTTTCGATGGGAAAGTCGTGGTCCGGCGCGGTGGCCGTGGTGTCCGCGGCCGCCGGCACGGTTGTTGCAGCCCCCGCGAGCACGGGGAGCAGCGCGGAGGCGGCGCCCAGCGCCAGAACGCGACGCCGGCCGATAGGGCGACGGATCAGCGGCGTGCCTCCCCCGGAGCGCTGCCAGCGAACCTTACGCCACGCGCGGCGCGCCGGCACCTTGGCATCTCGTCAGGCAGCACGAGGCCGGCAGTCGGGATCGGGAGCGGTCTACCCGAGCGGGTCGGTTCGAGGGCCGAATGTTTGCAGCGGCTGATCGAGCGGCGGGAAGACATCGGCCATCGAGGGCTTGAGCGTGCCGTTCGGATCGTCGGGCTCGTGCACGAAAGTCATCACGCGGAAGCGCACGTCGGCGTTCGCGCGCTCCAGCTCGGACTCCGGGATCAGCAGCAGCACGCGCCGTCCGTCGATGAAGGCGATGGCGTTCGAGGGGAGCGCCTGCGAGGGCGCCAGCGCGACGCGGCGCTGGATGCGCCACACGGGATCGAGGGTCGGCAGATAGATGAGCTCATACCAGTGATCGGTGCCTTGATAGATGTCGAAGTCCCGCACGCGGGGCCGCCAGTTGTCCGCCGGGTCGTCATTGGCTTCAAGCGCCAGCGACACGCGCCAGCCCATCGCGGAATCGGTCAGCGGGATCGGGTCGACCATGTCGATGATGGCGGCCACATAGTCGCCGGCCACCGCTCCGCCCAATCCACCCACGGTGAAATATGCCCGGCGCAGAATGTCGAGCCCGACGCTGTCGATGGCGGCCGCGCCCAGGGCCACACGCTGGATGTCGGCAAATCCGAATCCTTCCGTCGGGGATAGGTTGGTGATGTCGAAGTAGTCCTCCTGCGCGTCGCGGTCAAACGTGCGCACCGCTGGATCGGCCGGGCGGGTGCTGAGGGCGGTTCGGTGAGGGGTAATGCCCAGCACCACGACGCCCGCATCGACCTGCCCGGCCAGCGATACCGTGATTGGGCGCACTCGCCAGAGGGTTTCCGTATCAGTACGCACAAGCACGAACGTGGCGGTCCGCGTGGCGCCGGCGTGCAGGGTCTCGCCGGTCACCGTGTCGGGAATGAGCGTGACCGAGCCCGAACTGCGCACGACGCGTGCCGTGAAGTCGCCCTCCTCGCCGACATTGGTGACCGCGCAGGCGGCCTCCAGCACGACCACCGCCTCGACCCACTCGAGTTGGCTGGGACACTCCACGACCGCGAGTGCCGGACGGGTGCCGTCCGGGCGCGAAATCTCCGGCAGCGCCAGCTGGTAGTCCTCAACCTCGCCGAACTCCCAGCTCCCGCTGCCGTCCCACGGCTCACCGGCGAGGCTTTCACGAGTGAGCACCACGCGCATCCACGCCCCTTCGGGCAACACCTGTCCGTCCAGCATGGAGAAGCCCGGGCTGACGAAGGTTTCGGACGCCCCCGGCTCGAGGTCCACTTCCCAGTCCTGCAGCACCCATTCCGCCGGGCTCGTCCAGCGGCCGTCGCGATCGATATCGATCAAGACATTGATGCGGCGCGGACCGGCGGGCGCGGCAGGGCCCAGGGTGACCGCGACGGTGAGTTGAGCCAGCGCCCGCGGCGGCGCGAGGCTCACCGAGAGGCCAAGTACGCCGTCGTCCCCCGCGTCCTGGTTGACCAGGTTGGGCACGCCGTCGGCATCGGCCGGATCGTCGGCGTCCGACTCGGCCGTCACGCTGGAACCGAGCCGGTCGAGCCCAGGTCGGCGGACGTGGGCGCCCGGGCCTTCGGCCGTGAGCGACGACAGCCGGGTGGGAAATCGCCCGATCACCCGCGGATTCGGATAGCCGGCGGAAACGCCGTCGGGCGCGTCGCCAAAGTCAGCCAGGGGTCGTGGAGTCGGGGTAGCGGCGGCCGGCGGCGTCGGCTCGGGCGCTGGGGGTGGGGTCGGTGTCGCCGCGGGTGTTGACGCGATCGCGGCGGGCGATGGCGCGGCGGTTGGAGCCGCGTCATCGGGCGTCGGCTCGCAGCCGCCCAGCGCAAGGAGGGCAAGCAGACCCGACGCGCACAGGGCCGCGCGCCAGCCGGTCATGCCCGGACGCGTGCCACCCGACCGCCGCGGGACCGGCCGATGGGCTCCGTTGCGCGCCCGCACGGCCATGCGCCCCCGGCGAGCTAGGTGGACGTCACCGCGGCGCGTGCCGCGCCGTTGGGTCGCGCCGCGCGCGCCGGCTCGGGCGCATACGTGGCGTAGGAATCCGGCGTCTCCCAGAGCGTCACCGCCACTACTGGCAAGCCGAGCTCCCGCACCTGCTGGAACAGCATGCGGGCCATATTCTCAGTGGTCGGATTGTCGTCCATCACGTAGGCGCGTTGACCAAGACCCTCGATGGCATCGATCAACGGATCGCCACTCCGCAGGATCATGCGATGGTCGAGATTGGCGCTGATCCACGACTCAACGGTGCGCCGCACATCACGGAAGTCGGCGACCATCCCCAGGTCGTCCAACGATTCGGCCTGGAGACGTATCTCCGCGCGACCGTTGTGGCCGTGGGGTTGGTTGCACTTGCCGTCATAGTCCAGCAAGCGGTGGCCGAAGCAGAAATCAATGTGCTTGACGATCTCATACATAACCGGCCTCCGTTAGCTCACGAGACGGTGCGGCCGCCATCGACCGGTACCACGGCGCCCGTCACGAAGTCGGTGCCCTCGACGAGATAAAGGATCGTCTGGGCGATGTCTTCCGGGTGGCCGATGCGTCCCAGGGGCGTGGCTTGCTCCACCGCGCGAATCGTCTCCTCGTCGAAGTCTGCCGGCATCAGGATAGGCCCCGGGGCCACGGCGTTCACCTGGACGGCGGGCGCAAGCTCCTTGGCCATGACGCGGGTGAGCGCCACGACGCCGCCCTTAGCAACGAAATAGGGCGCGTAGTTGACGTAGGGACGCTCGACCGCCCAGTCGGCGACGTTGACGATCTTTCCCCGCCCCTGCGCCTGCATGTGCCGCCCGAACAGCCAGCACCCGAGGTAGGGCCCCTTGAGATTGACGGCGATGTTTCGGTCGAAGTCCGCCTCGTCCAGGTCGGCGAATGGCGTCGGGTCGTAGATGGATGCGTTGTTGAGGAGCACCTCGACCGAACCGAACTGGTCAACCGCCGCGTCGAGGATGGCCTGCACGCCGTCGCGGGTCGAAACGTCCGCCTGGACGGCCAGGCTGCCCACGCCCCGCCCCTGAAACTCCGCGACTGCCGCCTCGGCTTCGCGCGCCGACGTGCGGTAGTTCACCACGATGTTTGCGCCGCGCTCGGCCAGGCGCCCGGCGACGTGACGGCCCACGCGGATCGCGCCGCCGGTGACGACGACTGTGGCGCCTTGAAGATCCATGGACGACTCGTTGGTGCGCAACCGCCGTGGTCGCGCAAAGAGGCAGTGCGGTCGTCTCTAACCTAGCATGGGTTCCGCGCGGGGCGGTGGTCGTTCCCGCACACGCCGGGAGCACACCGAATGCCGCAGCCGCGCACCGTCGCCGCGCTGGTGAGCGGACTCGACAGCGCGATCATGGCGGGCTTGCTGGCGCGGGAGTTCGACCGGGTGGCGCCGATTTTCGTGCGGGCCGGGCTCAAGTGGGAAGACGCCGAGCGGAACGCCCTGGAGCGGTACTTCGAGGCCCTGGGCAACCCCTCAGTGCAGCCGATCGTGGAGCTCGATCTTGGCGCGCGCTCGCTCTACGGCCGGCACTGGAGCACCGGCGGCGAGAACGTGCCCGACGCCAGCCGACCGGATGAGGAGTGGTATCTGCCGGGCCGAAACTTGCTCCTGCTGAGCACGGCGGCGACCTACGGCGCGATCCACGGAATCGAACACGTCGCCATCGGCAGTCTCGCCAGCAATCCGTTTCCGGACGCCCGACCCGAGTTCTTTCGCAGCCTGGAGCAGTCGGCGGGCCTGGCGCTGGACGCGCCGGTGTACATCCTCACGCCGCTGGCCGGCATGCACAAAGCGGACGTGATTCGCGCCGGCGCCCACCTGCCGGTCCAGCACGCGCTGTCATGCGCCGATCCGGTGGACGGCGGCCACTGCGGCGTGTGCGGCAAATGCGGCGAACGCCGCCGCGGGTTCATCGACGCCGGTGTGGACGACCCGACCAGCTACGCGCGGCTCGGTCCGCTTTAGCCGTCGCCGCCGGGGCAGGTGGCCGACCAGAGCTGCTTGATGCCGGGACGGTCGACCTCCGGGAAGGGGTTGAACGGCGTGCAGTCGGCGAGCACCAGGCCCGCCTGCGTCAGCGCCGTCCGCACCTCCGCATCCTCGAACCACCGCGCCCGCAGAACCGAACGGCCTCGCTCGACGATTTCACCGGATCGGCGCTCGATGGTCAGATGCATGGCGACCCAAGGTTCGTCGTCGTCCCAGACGTAGCGCCGTTCGATCGCTAGCCCAGGGCCACGGTCCGTGCCCGGCTGGCGCCACAGCGCCTCGAATCCAGCGCGCGTGTTGAGGTCAAAGACGAATGCTCCGCCGGGACGCAGGTGCGCGGCGACGCGCTGGAACGTGCGCGTGAGATCTGCGGGACCTGCCAGGTGGTTGAGGGAGGCGTAGAGGCAGGTCACGGCATCGACGGGCTTGGGCAGGTCGAACGAGCGCATGTCGTCATGGACGAAGGCCACGGGATACCCGGAAGCCTCGGCCTTGGCCCGCGCGGCGGCGAGCATGGCTTCCGACAGGTCGAGGCCGGTGACGGCGACGCCGCGCGACGCCTGCAGCAACGCGTGCGTGCCCGTGCCGCAGGCCAGGTCAATCAGGGTCCGGGGCGGCCCACCCAGCAGATCCGCCAGTCGCTGGTCCACCCGCGGCGCGACGAGATGCGCGTACTCGGCCCCGTAGGTCCGCTGCCACTGGTCGTAGACGGACGCAAACAGGGAGTATCCGTCGGTATCGGACGCGGCATCCGTCTCCATCGCCGGGGTCAGCTGTCGCGCAGCCACTCCGGCACGAGGTCCTGCGCCAGGGCGTCGTCCCAGGCGACATGCGACTCGGCGGCGTTCTCGCCGCTGACGTTCGCGGCGACGAGCTGCGGCGCACGAATGGCGCCGTCGCGCACGGTCACGCTGCGGGCGACGATGGCCTCCTCGGCCCGCGTGGACACGCCGGCGTCGATCGCCTCGGATTCGATGCGGGCGCCGCGAACGATGCGCGCCTGCACCGACTTGACGCGCAGGAGACCGATGACCTCGACCTCCTTGGGCGTGGTCAGCGTCGTATTGGGGGCTTCAAGACCCTCGGCGGCGAGCGCCGCATCCACGATAGTCGGCCCATCGACGGTCAGCTCGTCGCCCTCGATGACGACGGTGAATCCGGGAAAAACGATTGGCGTCTCGACGTGCGTGACGTCCGCCGGAATGCGGAGCTCCTGGCGACCATCCACCGTCTCGACGTGGCACCCCGGCGGGACAATGGAGCCCCGGGGAGAGCGCGCCGGCTTGACCTCGCGGTAGAAGACATCCCCGGTCATGAGCGTTGACTCCTGCTCGTGGCGCGCATTGAGCATAGACCGGGCGTGCGTCGCGCTCCACTCAAGGTGCTAGCTACGGTCGAGCCATTCGTCCACAAGCAGGGACTGCTCGTCGGCGGACAGCCGGTAATCGCGGCCCGTCGCGGCGCGCTGCCGCGTGGCCTCATGAAGACAAATGGCCGCAGCCACGGAGAGGTTGAGGCTGCGCACCATGCCGACAATCGCGATGCTCATGACCAAGTCGGCGGCGGCCAGCGCCTCTTTCGAGAGCCCGCGATGCTCATTGCCAAACAGCAGCGCCAGCCGCGGCGCCGTGAGATCGGCTGCGGCGAGGTCGCCCCCCTGCGGCGGCGGGGCGGCGGCGGCCAGCACGTGACCCGACGCGCGCAGCGCGCTCAGGCACTCGGCGGTCGAGCGGTGCACCGTGAAGCTCAGCCACTTGTTGGCCGAGGCGGACGAGGCCTTGCCGACCCGGCGCGGCTTGAAGGGCGCCTCGTGCTCGAACACGAGGTGGACTTGCTGCACGCCGAATGCGTCGCAGCTGCGAAACACGGCCTCCGCATTGTGCGGATCGTGGATGTCTTCCAGCACGACCGTCAGACCGTCCTGCCGGGAAGCCGCCACGGACCGCAAACGGTCGATGCGGCGTGCGGTCGCCATGGCGTGTCTCCTCCGACTGCCCGGTCGATTCTTTCCTAGGCCGACGCCCCCGGCACCGTGGGGTTGATGCACCAGCGCGGCGGCTCGCCCGCCAGGACGCGCTGAATCTCCGACGCCGCGTGCACGGCCATGCGCCGGTTGGACTCCACGGTGAGCCCGGCAAAGTGGGGCGTCAGCAAAACGTTGGGCGCTTCGAGCAGTGGACTCGAAACCGGCGGCTCGTCGGCGAAGACGTCGATGGCCGCCCCAGCGATGCCTTCGTCCCAGAGCGCCTCTGCCAGCGCGGCCTCGTCGACCACCGGTCCGCGGCAGGTGTTGACCAGCACGGCGGTCGGTCGCATCTCGGACAGCGCGTCGGCATCGATGAGGTGCCGCGTGGCCGGCGTCAGCGGCACGTGCAGCGACACCAGGTCGGACTGACGCAGCAGCTCGGGCAGCGTGGCCGTCAGCTCGATCCCCTCGTCGGCTACGTCCGCCGGCGTGAGGTAGGGATCGAAGATCAGCCCCCGCATGCCGAACCCGTGCACCAGCGCGTGAATCACCTTGCGCCCGATTCGCCCACCGCCCACGACGCCCGCCGTGCGTCCGTCCAGCTCGTGCACCGGGAGGATCATCGCCGGCCGCCACTTGCCCGCGCTCACGATGGCGTCCTGGACCGCCAGCCGCTTGAACGCCGCCAGCGCCGCCGTCACCGCGTGCTCCGCCACCGCCGTGGCGTTGGCCTCCGGCGTGAAGCTGACCGGAATGCCGCGCGCCGTCGCGTGGTCCACGTCGATCGCGTCCACGCCCACTCCGTGTTTCTGGATATGGCGCAGTCGCGGCGCGGCGTCGATGACCCGCGCCGTGATCGGCGCCACCCGCACCAACATCGCGTCAACGCACCCCGCGTCGTCCATGATGGCGGCCTCGTCGGGGGCGGCGGGGGTGACGACCTGGGCGAACTTTCGCAAGTAGTCGATTCCGGCAGGGTCGATGGACTCGGTCACCATCACCGTCGGGCGGCCGGCGCCGGTCATGCGGGCGACCCGCCGGGTGCATGCATGAAGTCCGTGTACTTCAAGGCGTTGCCGGTGTTGAGCAGCACGACGGTCGCATCTCGCGTCAGGTCGCCGCGCTCGAGCAGCCGCCGCAGCGCCGGCAGCAGCGCGGCGCCCTCGGGACAGGCGAAGACGCCCTCGCTCTCGGCCAGCTCCGACATGGCCGCGACGAGCTCGTCGTCGCCGACCGCCACCGCCGTTCCGCCGGTCTCGCGGATCGCCCGCAGCACCAGGGCGTGCGCGTAGGGCAGCGGCACCCGGAGCCCCGGCGCGACCGTGTGCGCATCGGCCACCCGCTCGGCCGTCGCGGCGCCCGCTTCCCATGCGTTCACGATGGAGGCGCAGCCGGCGGCCTGGACGGCGATCAGCCGCGGCGGCGGACCCTTGAGCCAGCCCATCTCGTCAAGCTCGCGCATGGCCTTCCAGATGCCGATGAGCCCCACGCCGCCGCCGGTGGGGTAGAGCACGGCGTCCGGCGGCCTCCAGCCGAACGCTTCGGCGATCTCGAGCCCCATGGTTTTCTTGCCCTCCACGCGGTAGGGCTCGCGCATGGTGGAGGCGTCGAACCAGCCGGAGCGCGCGGCGCGCTCGCCCACGATCCGCGCCGCGTCGCTGATAAGACCATCGACCTCGGTGACGTCGGCGCCGTAGGCGATGCACTCCGCCTTGATGGGCGTTGGCGTGTCAACCGGCATCACCACGTGGATCGGCAGGCCGACGGCGGCGCTATAGGACGCCCAAGCGCTGCCCGCGTTGCCCGCCGTGGGAATGGCCAGCTCGCGCACACCCAGGGCCGCGGCGGCGGCGACCCCGACGGCGGCCCCGCGGGCTTTGAAGGTTCCCGTCGGATTCGCGCCCTCGTCTTTCAGCCAGAGGTGGGGCATGCCGAGCCGCTCGCCAAGCCGCCGCAACGGCAGCAGGGGCGTGTCACCCGCGCCGAGGTCCGTGGCATCGCCCCCGGCCACGGGCGGCAGGAGCTCACGAAAGCGCCAGATGCCGCGCGGACGCGGGGCCGCCTCGTCCGGCGTAACGGCGCGCGCGACCCGGCGCAGGTCGTAGCGCGCGAGGAGCGAGTGTCCGCATTCCCGGCAGACCGTTTGAATCTGCTGCGCGTCGTGCTCGCGGTCGCAGGCGCTGCACGCCAGCATCTCCAGGTAGTCATGCATGTGCGGACTGCTCGACACCGGTTTCGAGGTGAGTTGCTCCCAGCAGGCCGCGAGCGTATCGCACCACCATGACCCCGATCGGGAGCGACTTCGGTTCACGTCGCCGCGGGCCTACTAAACTTGGGGTGCGCGACGCGACGTGCCGGCGCTGGCCGGCGTGAGGAGCATTACCCCTGAGCACGCTATCGGTCGTGGGCACAGGCTACGTGGGGCTGACCGTTGGCGCGTGTTTCGCGGACCTCGGCCACGAGGTGACCTGCCTGGACATCGACGAGGCGAAGATCGAGTCGCTGCGCGCGGGACACGTGCCGATCTACGAGCCGGGCCTGGAGACGCTGATCGATCGCGCCGTGCGCGCGGGCCGGCTGCGATTCTCCACCGACTACGACGAGGCGATCCCCGGTCGCGAGTTCATCTTCATCGCCGTCGATACGCCGACCGGCGCGGCGGGCGAGGCCAGCCTGGTGGGCGTCGACGCCGCTGTTTCGTCTCTCGCGCCCCGCATGACGGAGGGCGCGACGGTCGTCACCAAGAGCACCGTGCCCCTCGGCACGGGCGACCTGATCTCGCGCATCCTGCGCGAGCACGGAGCCGACGACTTTCCGGTGGTGTCGAACCCGGAGTTTCAGCGCGAGGGGTCGGCAATTCAGGACTTTCTCAAGCCGGACCGGGTCGTGATCGGCTCGGGCGACGAAGCCGCCGCGCGGCGCGTGGCCGAGCTGTACCGGACGTTCGACTGCCCCATCATCATCACGGACCTGCGCACCGCCGAGATGATCAAATACGCCTCGAACGCATTCCTGGCCACGCGCATCTCCTTCATCAATGAAATGGGCGCCATCTGCGAGGCCCTGGGCGCCGACGTCGAGGTCGTCGGGCACGGCATGGAGCTCGATCGTCGGGTGGGGCGGGGCTATCTGAACGCCGGCATCGGCTGGGGCGGAAGCTGCTTCCCGAAGGACGTGCGCGCGCTCGAACACATGGCCCTGGTGCACGGCTGCCACCCGCAGCTCCTGCGCGCGGTGATGGAGATCAACCGGGACGCGCGGCATTCGGCGGTGCGCAAAATTCGAGATGGGCTGGGCGATCTGCGCGGCCGCACGGTCGCCGTGCTCGGCCTTTCGTTCAAGCCGAACACCGACGACGTGCGCGACGCCCCGGCGGTGGACATCATCCACCTGCTCACGGGCGAAGGGGCCGAAGTGCGCGCCTACGACCCGGTGGCCGGACCGCGCGCGCAGGAGGAGCTGGGCGACCGGATGACGCTGACGACGTCACCGCTCGAGGCGGCGCAGGGCGCCGACGCAGTGCTGATTACCACGGAGTGGAACGAGTTCCGGGAGCTCGACTGGGCCGCGATGCGGGCCGCGATGCGGGGCAATGTGCTGGTTGACGGACGCAACATGCACGACCCCGCACGCATGGCCCAGCTTGGGTTCGCCTACTACGCCATGGGCCGCTCGCCGCGTGCGTCGACCCAAGAGACGATGGCCTCCGTGGCCACCGGCGCGTAGGCGGCGATGCGGCGACGGCCGCGGCTGCCAGCCACGCGCCCAACTCCGCCCCTCGCGGCGGCCCACTAGGCGGGGCGGCGCATGCAGGACTCGGACCGAACGGTAGGACGCGGCAGCGAACTCTTCGTCGGCATGCTGGTGGTGGCGTTTCTGGTGTTCCTGCTGTGGTTCCTGCTGCTGCGTCCGGAAGATCCCAGCACGGCCGAGCCCGTGCCGACGCAGTCGCCGGTGGTGAGCCCGACGGCGATCATCGACGATGTCAACCGGGCGTACGAAGAGGTCATCGCGACGCCGACGCCCAACCCCACCCCGACGGCGACGCCGGTGGCGCGCCCCACGCCGACCCCCACGCCATTCGTCTACACGGTGCAGGCCGGCGACACGCTGTCCGGCATCGCCGGGCGATTCGGATTGACGGTGGATGAACTCGTGGAAGCCAACCGCCTGGTAGACCCGGACAGCCTGCAGATCGGTCAGCAGCTCACCATTCCGTCGGAATAGCCCGCGCACCGCGCCCACCGAGTGATGCGCGCACCGGCTCACACGCACCGCGCCCTCGCCATCGCCGCCCACGTGCTGTTCTGGATGTCGCTCTACGTCTACGTGCCCGTGCTACCGACGTATGCCCGCGACCTGGGGGCTTCGCTGGGGATGGTCGGGCTGATCGTGGGCGCCTACGGCCTGACACAACTGCTCTTGCGCATTCCGATCGGCGTGTGGTCGGACCGCGTCGCGCGTCGCAAGCCGTTTCTGATTGGCGGCATGCTGGCCAACGCGGCGGGGGCGGCGGCGCTGGCGCTGTCGCCCGTGGCCTGGCTGCTGGTCGTCGGGCGGGCGGTGACCGGCGTGGGCGCATCGACGTTCGTGATCGCCTCGGTGCACCTGGCCGAGTTTTTTCCCAGCCGGACGGTGGCCCGGGCGACCGGCATCGCGGTCGGGCTGAGTGCGGCCAGCCAGGTGGTGATCATGCTGATCGGCGGCGCGGTGGCCGAGGCCGGCACGGTTGCCACGACGTTTTGGGTCGCCGTCGGGCTCGGCTTGGCCGGGGTAGTCGTGCTGCTGCCCCTGCCGGATCACGCCCGCGCTCCGCAGGAACGGCCGCCGCGGGTCCAGGCGCTGGCGCGCGCGGGCACGCAGCGCAGCACCCTGGTGGCCGCGACGCTCGCCGCCCTGCTGCAATACGCGCAGTTTGGCCTCACGTTTGCCTTCGTGCCGCTTTGGGCGGATTCGCTCGGCGCGAGCAACTTCGACCTGGGGCTGCTCGGGACCGTCGCCGTCACCGCCAACGGCCTCGGCGCGCTGGTCCTGGTGGTGGCCGGGGCGCGGCTGAACGGCCGCCTGGCCGCCGTGTTCGGGTTTGTCCTGACGGCGATTTCGAGCCTTCTGATTCCGATTCTGCCGAACCTGGCGGTGCTCACCCTGGTGCAGGGAATCGGGGGGTTCGGTCGCGGGCTCGTGTTCCCGGCGCTGATGGCGCACAGCATCGAGCGCGCGGCTCCCGCCGAACGCGCCACGGCGATGGGCGTGTTTCAGGGCGTCTACGCGCTGGGCATGTTTCTCGGCCCCGTGAGCGCGGGCGTGCTGGGCGAGTGGCTGGGGCTGGATCGCGTCTTCCTGCTGATCGGTGCGCTGATGGTCCTTGGGGCGCTGGCGGCGGCCCGATACGTTTCCCATGGGGACGACCGGTTGTAGGAACAATATCGGGCAATGTGGGACGCCGCAGAAGGACCGCGGCGATTTTGTTCCCAAATCCCATAGACGGTGAATCTGGGGCGTGCTAGCATTCCGCCCCCGCGAACGGCGGGACGTCAGCGAGGTGCGTGGTGCGGCGCAAGCTGCAAAAGCGGGCGTTTCGCGATATCGACCGTGGCGCCCTGGGCGCGATGCTGTTCAGCGCCCGCAAGCGCAAGCACCTGACGCAGGCTGAGCTGGCCAGCCGCATCGACCGCGACCGCCCGTGGGTGAGCGACGTGGAGACGGGCAAGATCTTGCACGTGCCCGACAACGATCTGGACGCGGTGGCGGAGATTCTTGGCCTGGAAGTGGCGATGCTCCGCCGGGCCCGTGCCCAGTCCGCCCCGCGCGGGGCGGGCGCCTCGCCGGCGGCCAGTGGGACCGTCGACCGCGGCTGCGGCATGTGCGGCGCGTCCAATCCCTGGGACGCCCGGTTTTGCGTGAACTGCGGCGAGCGCCTGCCGCTGGAGGCGGTCTGCGAGACTTGCGGCCGCATCATTCGCGCCGACTCGCGCTTTTGCGCCTACTGCGGCGAGCCGGTGGCCAGCGCCGTGCCGGCGACACAGGCGTAGTCCCAGTCGTCCAACCATGGCCGCCGGACCGCGGGCGAGTCATATACTGCGAAACGGGACGCACGCGAACGAGGGGGCACGCGACCATGACCGAAGGTGCGACGAACGGGGCCGAGCGGCACACTGCGCCCCTTCGCATCACGATCGAAATCGACCGGCCGCAGGTGGGGCTGGGCAAGGCGAGCGGCCACATGCGCGGCGCCGTCCGCGAGGTGCTGCTGAGCCTGCGTGAAGTGCTGGACGCCGGCATCCACACGCTCGATCCGTCAGAGCGTCAGGCCTCTTCCGCCGAGCAGATCAAGATCGAGTAGCTCGGCGCCGTCCCGCCGAACGCCGGCCGGCGGGCCGGGACCGCTGCCTGCTGTGAAATCGCCTGAATGCCGTCGGCTTTTGTGACGATTCCAACCGACGCGGCCGCCGGCCCGGCCTAAGGTTGGGGTGCTTGGATATCTCACCTCCCCTCAGGGGCGAGCAATGGTGGCCGACACGGCCGACACCCTGACGCACGCAACCGACGCCGACTTCCAGCAGGAAGTCCTCGAGGCGGACGGCCTCGTGATCGTCGACTTCTGGGCCGAGTGGTGCGCGCCGTGTCGTATGCTCGCGCCGATATTCGAGAAGCTGGCCGGCGAGTTCGCCGGGCGCTTGAAGTTCGTGAAGGTGGACGTAGACGCAAGCCCCGACGCGCCGAACAAGCACGGCGTTCGCGGCATTCCGACGCTGATCGTCTTCCGAAACGGCCAGGAAGTTGATCGAGTCGTAGGCGTTCTGCCGGAAAGTCGCCTGCGGGCGCAGCTGGAGGGTCACCTCCAGCCCGCCTAGGCGCCTTCCCGGACTTCATCCGGGTGCAAGGCCTCCGCCCGGCCTTGCACCCGGATTTCTTTAACTCAGGCCCGGCGGTCCGGGATGCGCCACGCGGCGCGAGCGGTGCGGCTGAAGATCCACCCACGGTCGCCGTCGGTCAGCCACGGCAGCTCCCAGGCCGACGTGAAGGCCTGGCTGTAGGTCGCGTGGGCCAGACAGACCGGCCAGTCGCTGCCCCACATGACGCGCGAGGACCCGAAGGCGTCGAGCATGCGCTCAATGAACGGCCGGGCGCGCAGGTAGGGATAGGCGTCGCCGGTGTTGTGGGGATAGCCCGAAAGCTTGACGTAGACGTTGGGCAAACGGGCGAGGTCCAGCAGGTTCCCCAGCGAGTCGGGATCGTCGTAGTCCGGAAAGCCCAGGTGATCGATGACGACGGTGACGTCGGGATGCCGGGTCGCCATGACCGCGGCCTGGGGAAGCTGACGCCACTGGATCAGCAGCCCGATGGTGGCACTGGTATCCGCGGCGGCTTCCCACAGCGGGTCCTGCGAGCGGTCGTCGAGCCAGCGTGTCGTGGGATCCTCGGTCGCCGCCAGGCGAATGCCCCGATAGCCGGGCCGCTGCATGAGCTCCCGCAGCTGCCGGGGCGCTTCGCCGTCCATCGGATTCACGCGCCCGGCGACGACGAAGCGATCCGGATGCGTCTCGGCGGCCTGCGCCAGGTAAGCGTTGTCCCACAGGTAGAGGCGCGGCTGAATGAGCACCGTCCAGGCCACGCCGCCCACCTCGTCCTGCGCCGCGAATAGGTCCGCCGGCGACGCCTCCTGCTCCGTGTCGAAGTTGGAGTCCGGGTGCTTCGGAAAGCGCGGATCGCGAACGGTCCAGACGTGGACGTGTGACTCAACGAGGTCCATAGCCAGGCTCCTTAGCGCCATCGCCGCATAATGCCAGGCGAGAGCCGATGAACCGGCACGAGCCGTATACGATGGAGACAGATCCCATAGCCGGTGGCCCAGGCTGCGCGCAGCCTGGGAAAGCCATGACCGAACTTCCGAATCAACCCAAACAACCGCCCCAAAGTCCCGCGCAGCCCGGGGCACGCCAATCCCACGCTGCACGCAGCGTGGGCCACCGAACCGATCCCGACCCCGCCACACGCTCCCCGCTCGATGTTGAAAGCACTGACATAGACCTGACAATCGGCGAGATCGTCGACCTAGTTCGCGAGGGCCGGGAACGACGGGGCTAGTCCGCTCGCACTGAGGATCCGTGCGCTTCCCACACTGCACGGAGTGTGAGCCACCGAAGCAAGCTTGATGGGCCTAGGTTCGCGCCTTCGGAAACTTCCGGGAAATCCCTCCGTCATTCCGGCGGAGGCCGGAATCCAGTCCGGTCTAATTTGGCGGCGCGTCGAATGCTCGGCGTCGGGCGGGTCCGAGACCCGCCCCTACCGGAGTCTGCAATGATCCCCCTTCGGGGGAATCTCGAGACCCCTGCCTTGCGGCTCTGCCCGTGGCTACAACAGCAGGTACGGCTGCTCGATGAGCTCCCGGATGCGGGCGAGGAAGCGGGCGGCGGGGGCGCCGTCGATGACGCGGTGGTCGAAGGTGAGGCTGAGGGTGACCGACAGCTGCGCGACGACCTCGCCGTCGCGGGCCACGGCCTTTTCGCGCAGCGCGCCGACGCCCAGGATGGCGGACTCCGGCGGATTGAGCACCGGCGTGAAGGCGTCGATGCCGTAGAGCCCCAGGTTGCTGATCGTGAAGGTGCCGCCGGTGATGTCGTCCAGCGCGAGCTGGTTGGCGCGGGCGCGGTCGACCACGCCGCGCACGTCGGAGGCGATCTCGACCAGCGACTTGCGGTCGGCCTGCTTGACGTTGGCCACCACCAGGTCGCCGCCGGCCTCGATGGCGAGACCCACGTTCACCGAGTCGTGCAGCCGGATGGCGTCGCCCTCGAGGCTGGCGTTGGCGCGGGTGTGCTCGCGTAAAGCGTGGGCGCAGACGCGGATGAGCAGGTCGTTGTAGCTGATCTTGAAGCCCAGGGTCGGCTCGTGGCGGGCGGCCAGCTCGGTGCGCAGCTCGTGGAAGCGGCGTCCGTCGGCCTCGGTGACCAGCGTGACCTGCGCGGTCTGCTGGAGGCTCTGCAGCATGCGCTCGGCGATGACCTTGCGCACGCCGGTGACCGGGATGGTCGAGCCGGCGGCGGGCTCTCCGGTCGCGGCGGCCACGGCGGGCATCGGCGCCGCCGGGGCAATGGCGGGCGCCACCGCGACGGCGGGAGCCGCCACCGGCGCGGCGGCCGCGGCCTCGCGCACGTCGCGTTCGATGACGCGTCCGCCGGGTCCGCTGCCGACGAGACCGGCCAGGGCCACGCCTAGTTCACGAGCAATGCGCCGGGCCAGGGGTGAGGACTTCACGCGTCCGTCGGCAGCCGCCGGGGCGGGCGCTGCCGCCACCACGGGCGCCGGCGCGGGGGCCGGGGCGGGCGGTGGAGCCGCGGGAGCGGGAGGCGGCGCGGCGGGCGCTGGGGCTGGAACGGGCGCCGGCGCGGGCTCAGTCGCGGCGGCCGGCGGTGCCGCCTCGGCCGCGGGCGGCTCCTCGCCGGGCTCCAGGATGTAGGCCAGGGTTCCCTGCACCGGCACGGCGTCGCCGGGCTGCGCGGCAATCCCGCCGAGCACGCCGTCCTCCGGCGCCTCGACGGTGGCGTTGATCTTGTCGGTCTCGAACTCGAGGATCGGCTGACCCTTGGTCACCGTGGCCCCGTCCTCCACGAGCCAACTGCTGACGATGCCTTCTTCCATCGTCATGCCCATCAGGGGCATGAGGACCGGGGTGGCCACGGCTGGGTCCTTTCGTTGAGGCTGGGGCTAGCGGGAGCCTTGCAGCGACTCTCGAACGGCCGCGGCGATCCGCTCCGGGTCGGGGATGGCGCCCTTTTCGAGCGGCTCCGAGAACGGAATGGGCGAGTGCGACCCGGCCACGCGCAGCACGGGCGCGTCCAGGTCGTCGAACCCGTGCTCCTGGATCTGGGAAGCGATCTCGGCGCCAAAGCCGCCGAAGCGCGCCGCCTCGTAGACCACGACGGCGTGATTCGTCTTGTGGACGGAGGCCAGGATGGTGTCCACGTCGAGGGGATAGAGCGTGCGGACGTCGACGACTTCGACATCGATGCCTTCGCCGGCCAGCTGCTCGGCGGCCTCCAGCGCGTAGTGCACCTGGCGGGCGTAGGTCACGACGCTGACGTCGCTGCCCTCGCGTTTCACGTCGGCCATACCCAGCGGAATGGTGTATTCATCCTCGGGCACGGGGCCGCGCATGGAGTAGATGGCCTTGTGCTCGAAGAATATGACCACGTTGTCCTCGCGGATGGACGACTTCAGCAGGCCCTTGGCGTCGTGGGGCGACGAGCAGGTGACCACCTTGAGCCCGGGCACGTGCGCGAACCAGGCTTCGAGGCTCTGGGTGTGCTGCGCCGCGTTGCCGGTGCCGGCGCCGAAGGGCGCGCGGTAGGTGATGGGCAGCTTGGCGGCGCCGCCGAACATATAGCGGTTCTTGGCGGCCTGGTTGACGATCTGGTCCATGGCGATGCCCATGAAGTCCGAGTACATAAACTCGGCCACGGGCCGGCAGCCGGTCACGGCGGCGCCGACCGCCGCCCCGCCGATGGCCGCCTCGGAAATGGGCGTGTCGATGATTCGCGCCTCGCCCCACTTCTCGAGCAGGCCGGCGGTCACGTTGTAGGCCCCGCCCCAGATACCCACTTCCTCGCCCATGACGAAGACGTTGGGGTCGCGGGCCATCTCTTCGTCCAGGGCCTCGTGCAGCGCCTGGCTCATGAAAATCTGGCGGGTGGCGGCTCCGGCCGGGGCGTCGGGTGCGCTTGTGACAGCCATGGCTAGACGTACACGTCCTGCTCGATGGCGTCCAGCGTGGGCCAGGGGCTGGCCTCGGCGAACTCCTCGGCCTGCGTGATCGCTTCCTCGACCTCGCCGTCGATCGCTTGCATCTCGTCCTCGGTCAGGGCCTTGGCCTCGAGGACCGCCCGCTTGAAGCGCTCGATGGGATCCTGCGCGATCCACTTGGCGATTTCTTCCTCGTCGCGGTAGCCCTTCGAGTCGTGGATCGTGTGGCCTTTCTGGCGGTAGGTGACGGCCTCGATCAGCGTCGGGCCCTCGCCGTCGCGGGCGCGGTCGATGGCGACCTTGGCCCGCTCGTAGACCTGAAACACGTCGTTGCCGTCGATGCGCTCGCTGGGCATGCCGTAGGCCGGGCCGCGGTCGCCCACGGGCGCGGCGTTGGCGTACTCGGTGTGGGTCGCCATGCCGTATTGGTTGTTCTCGCAGACAAACACCACCGGCACGTTGAGCACCGAGCCCATGTTCACGCCCTCATGGAAGGCGCCGGTGGGTCCGGCGGCGTCGCCGAAGAAGCAGACGGTGACCTTGCCGTCGTTGCGCAGCTTGGATCCCAGCGCGGCGCCCACGGCGATGGGCACTCCCGCGCCGACGATGCCGTTGGCGCCCAGATTGCCGCTGGCGACGTCGGCGATGTGCATCGAGCCGCCCTTGCCGCCGCAGTAGCCGGTGGTGCGGCCGTAAAGCTCGGCCATCATCTTGTCCAGGCGCGCGCCCTTGGCGATGCAGTGGCCGTGGCCGCGGTGGGTGCTGGTGATGAAGTCGCCCTCGTTCAGCGCGGCGCAGACGCCGGTGGCCGTGGCTTCCTCACCGATGTAGAAGTGCAGCGCGCCGCGCATCTTGGCCGCGCGGTAGGCGACCTCGGCGGCTTCCTCGAAGCGACGGATGCGGCGCATGGTGCGATACATCCACAACAGGCGCTCTTGACTGAGGCCGGCTAGCGAACCGTTGGACGAAGCGATGAGGGCGTCCTCGGATGATTGAGCGGGTGAATGCGCCCGCTGCCGAAGGCGCCGCAGTATATCACCGGCCATCCGCGCGGCGGCCCGCCGTTGCATCCCGGAAAGATTGACGCCCCGGACCCTGCTCGGTCCGCGGCGGCGCCCTAAATCGCCGCGAGGTGTTGCCGTGCGGCGGACGTTGAATCGGCTAGACGAGGCTCGCGACGTAGTCGCCCGCTTCGGACGTCGACATACCCATCCGGCCGGCGCTCATGGACTCGAAGCGCCCGCTCTCCAGCGCCTCGACGACGGCGGACTCGACGCGCTGGGCGGCCGCATGCTCGCCGATGTCGTCGAGCAGCATCTGCATCGCGTTGATCGCCGCCAGCGGGTTGATGACGCCCTGCCCTGTGTACTTGGGCGCGGAGCCGCCGATTGGCTCGAACATGGAGACGCCTTCGGGGTTGACGTTGCCGCCGGCGGCGATGCCCATGCCGCCCTGAATCATTGCGCCGAGGTCCGTGATGATGTCGCCGAACAGATTCTCGGTGACCACGACGTCGAACCACTCGGGGTTCTTGACCATCCACATGGTGGCGGCGTCGACGTGCGCGTAGTCGCGGGTGATGTCCGGGAAGTCGGCGTCGCCGATCTCGTTGAAGGCGCGCCACCACGTGCCGTGCACGTAGGTCAGCACGTTGGTCTTCGCCACCAGGTGCAGCTGGTTGGTTCGCGCGCGGGCGCGGGTGAGTTCGAAGGCGTAGCGGACGCAGCGCGACGCGCCGTGATAGGTGGTGCAATGAATCTGCGTGGAAACCTCGTTGGGCGTGCCGGCGTACTGCACGCCGCCCATGCCGGTGTAAATGCCCTCGGTGTTCTCACGCACGATGATGAAGTCGATGTCCTCGGGGCCCTTGCCCGCCAGCGGCGTTTCCACGTTGGGGTAGAGCTTCACCGGGCGCAGGTTGATGTATTGGTCGAGCTCGAACCGAATCCGCAGCAGGATGTTCTTCTCGAGAATGCCGGGCAGCACGTCCGGATGGCCGATGGCCCCGAGGAAGATGGCGTCGAATTGGCGCAGGTCGTCGATGGCGCCGTCCGGCAAGGTTTCGCCGGTGCGCAGATAGCGCTCGCCGCCGAAATCGAGGGTGGTGGTGTCGTAGGTGAAGCCGCCAACCTGGGCGGCGGCCTCGAGCACCTTCAGCGCCTCGGCGGTGACCTCCGGTCCAGTGCCGTCACCCGGAATCAGTGCGATGTTGTGCATGCAAGCCAGTCCCCGTTCGCCCGCACGGACGGGCGCGCGCCTAGGATACTCGGCGCCGGTCGGTCGCCTAGACCGCTGCCCAGTACTCGGGCGCCACGGTCAAACGCAGCTCTTGCACGTCGGCGTGGGCCACGCGGCGGCGTACGTCGTCCATGATCTGGGGCAGGTACATGGCCACGATCTGGGCGGACGCGTTCGATCGGCAGGCCAGAATCGCGGTCGTCCCCACGTAGCCGGCCGGCTGGCAGCGAGCGGCCGCGTCGTCGCCCAAGACCGCCTGCAGGGCGCCTTCGATCGCTTCGGTGGTGTCGAGCCGACGGCGGCCGTAGCGCATGTCGGAGCGCTCGCCGAGCTCGGCCAGCAGATCGGCGAGCGGCCGGGCCTGGCCCGATCTACGCCGGGCCATGCGTGGCCCGAATGCAGCCGCGTTCGACCACCAGATGTGCCGCGCGGTCGAGCAGCGCCGCGTCCAGCCCGGCCGGATCGGCAGTGGTGACGATGGTCTGCGCCGACGGTGTCAGGCGTTCCAGCAGCAGACGCCGGTGGTGCGGGTCCAGCTCAGCGGCCACGTCGTCGAGCAGCAGCACCGGGCGTTCACCGGTTCGTCGCTGGGCAAGCTCGAATTGGGCCAACTTGAGTGCCACCCCCGCCAAGCGTAGCTGGCCGCGCGAGCCGAAACTGGCCAGCAGGTGCGTGCCGAGGTGGAGCGCGAGGTCGTCGCGATGCGGCCCCAGGCTGGTCACCCCGCGCTCGACGTCGCCGGTTCGCGCCTGACGCAGGGCCTCCACGTGCTCCGAGGGATCCGCGGCCGTCGCCGTGGCGGCGTAGCTGACGGCAAGGGATGGATCGTCGGTGATCTGCGCATACTCCGCCGCGAGCAGCGGTTGCATGGCCTTCACGAAGTCCTCCCGCCGCCGAACGACCTGTACCGCGAGCGGGGCGAGGCGCGCGTCCCAGAAGTCCAGCTCCGGCGGCCGTCCGTGCCCGGCGCGGATACGGCGGAGCAACGCGTTTCGCCGCGTGAGCACCACTTCGTAGTCGGCGAGCGTCGATACGTAGTCGCGATCGAGTTGCGCCAGCGCCATGTCCAGCCACCGCCGCCGCTCCCGCGGCGGTCCGGTGAGCAGCGTCAAGTCCGCCGGCGCAAAGCTGACGGCCTGCAGGCGGCCCGGCAGATCGGCCAGGCGTCGAGCGGCCCCGCCGATGCGCACCCGGCGTCGCACGCCGCCGCCGGCGCTCGTTCGAGCGACCACGAGCTCCAAGCGCTCCTCCCCGGACGCCCCCTGGACCTGCGCCCGGATGCGCGCGAAATGCGCCTCGTCCGGCGCATCGACGTTGATCCAGGCGGCCTCGGGCCCACCGCGCATGCTGCGGCCGGTCGCCAGGATGTGCACCGCGTCCAGCAGATTGCTCTTGCCCTGGGCATTGCCCCCTTGAACCACGAGCGGGCCGACCGGCAACTCGAGATCAAGCCGCGCGTAGTTGCGAAAGTTGAGCAGATTCAGCGTGACGACATGCATGAGACGGGGGAGCGGCAACCTACGCCGTGGAGCATCGGATGGGCGATTGTCCACCCTTGACGCAAATCAGATCGGGGACTCGACCCCCTCGATGGCGGCCGCCTGGCGGATGGCGCGGCGCGTCACCGCCAGCGACCCCCACGCATCCGCGGCCACGCGGCGCAGCTCGAATCGGCGGTCCAGCGAATGCACCATGCCGGCCACGGTCGTGACCGCCGCGCGATAGCCGGAATCGCGCACGAGCTGGATCACGTCGTCGTCGTAGAGTCCATTCGGATAGGCGAAGTAGTCGACGCCGTCGACGTCCCGCTCGAGATCGGCCCGCGACAGCACCACCTCCGCCTGCGCCGCGCCCAGGTTTTGCCTGATGAGAGACGGCAACCGGGCGTGGTTGAGCGTGTGCGAGCCCACGGTCATGCCGGCGGCGCGCACCTCGCGCATCTGGTCGATGGTCATGTGGCCTTGCCCATGGCGGTCGAATCCCGGCAGGACGAAGAACGTGGCGGGAACGCGCAGCTCGATCAGGACGGGCAGCGCGTCGTGGTATTGACCCACCCACCCGTCGTCGAAGGTCAGGGCGAACGCGCGCGGCGGCAGCGAGGCCCAACCCTCGATGGCCGCTACCAGGTGGTCGAAGGAGATCGGCTCCAGTCCCTCATTGAGCAGGGCGGTGAGGTGCTCTCGGAAGGCGTCCGCGCCGCGCGTGTGGTGATAGGTGAGCACGGGCGCGACCACCGGCTCGGGCGCTGGAATGACCGGTCGGTCAATGGGCGACGGTCCGCCTTCGCCACGGGCGCGCTCGTCGACGGTGAGTCCAACGAATAGCTCGCCAAGATTGCCGCGCACCGGTCGCCGGGTTCCGGGCGACACCGGCATGAGGCGCACGATCTCGCGCTGAAACAGCCGGGTCGGCGCGCCGCGCCAGGTGATCGGCGCGCCCACGCTGGCGCCGGCGCCGGCGCGGAGTTCAGGCGTCTCCAGCGCGGCCTCGAAGACTCCCAATGACTCGGGCGCGGCCTCCGCGCCGGCCAGCGCGCGGGCCATGTGTTCGCCGAGGTTCGTGCGCCGCGGCACGCCCACGGGCCATGGCCTCGACCGCCCAGGCGATTCCAGGCGGCCGTGGGTGAAATATTGGAGAAGACTGTCGTCGAGAAACACACCCGGCGTCAGGGGATAGCCGAGCTCGCGGGCGGCGCCGGCGCTCCGATAGGCGTGCAAGAAGGCCGCCTCGACGGGAATGCCGCTCAGTCCGCGCCAGCGCTCGACGTGGGCTTGGGCGTCGTCGCGATCGTCGGTCACGAGTCAGCCTGCGAGGCCGCGAGCGAGCACGGCGGCAGCGCCGCTGGGCGTGCGCCTAGCTCGGCAGCGCGCCACTCTGCGCGGCGACCTGCGCGCGGTAGTCGTCAGCCATGTTCGTGGCGTCGGTCACCGCGGGGTCGGGCTCGAATTGGCCGCGCGCGGCCGCGACGACCGCGCGCAAGTTGGCGTCGGGCACCTGGGGCGGCACGGCGCACTCGGGCGCGATGATGTCAACCCCGGCGGCCAGCAGGTCTTCGATCTCCACCGCCACATCTTCGGGACGGCCCGTCAGCAGGGTGATGAAGTTGCTGGCATTGCCCACCAGCTTGTATTCGCCGACGGTCTTCTTGGCTTCGTGGGGATTGTTCTCGGTGGCGAAGTGGAAGGCCTCGAACCCAGCCTCGGTGATGTAGGGCATGCGGTCAATCGTCTTGCCGCAGCAGTGGAGAATCACCGGCCCCTCGATCAAGGGCGTGATCTTCTGGTGCACCGGCAGCAGGTAGTCGCGGTAGGTCTCGGCGCGCACCAGGTCGCCGGTGGAGTGGTCGGCGAGCGTGATCACGTCGGCGCCGGCTTCGAGCTGGGCGTTGGCGAACATCACCGACACATGCCGCAGCCGGTCGAGCACCTGGTGCACGTAGTCGGGGTCGAGGATCACGTTGATGAGGAATTCCTGCGGCCCGAACATGTGATAGGCCAGCGTCCACGGGCCCATGACCTTGCCCACGATGCCGGCGTCGGGGTGGTCGGCGCGCAGAATCTTGATCGCGTCGATGATGGCGCGCGACTCGCGGCGCTCCAGAAAGTCATCGGGAATCTCGATGTCGTCGGGGGTGACCCACGGCGGGGGCGGTTTCACCGCCGGCATGCGGGGGCCGGTGATGATTTTGCCGCTGGACTTGTCGAACTCCCAGGGGTCCGAGCCCCAGTCGATCGTCGCGCCGAGGGCGGCCGCGCCCATGATGATGCAGAAATAGGGAGCGATGGTGTCGAAGCCGAGATCGGTGTAGCTGCGTTCGGCGAGCATCGCCACGGCTTCGGCGGAATAGTGGGCGTCGGGCCACTCGATGCCGAGCAGCCGCATCTGCTCGTAGGTGGCCAGGGACGTCGGGCTTCCCACGGCGATGGCGTCGGTGGGCTTGCCGAGCAGCGCGTTCACATAGCGTTCGCGGCCCGTCATCGTCGCTGCGCTGTCGGTCGCAGTCATTTGGCACTCCCGGTCTGCCGCCCGCCCACGCCTTGCCGTGGCCAGTATAGGTGGGAGGCCGCGGCGCTCCGGCGCACGGTGGCGCGTAAGTCAAATGCCCGTTAGCATCGGGTAGCTCCGCGCAATGCCGCGGGGCGCTTGCAGGCACGAACCCTTTGACGCCATACCCCACCATCAACCTATCGGAGGCTAGCCATGGCTGCCCCGCTGATAGCGATCATCGCCGGCGTGGCGATGCTCGCCCTGGGGCTCGTGGCGGGCTACTTCTATCAAGTTTGGCTATCCGGATCGCGCATGCGCAGCCTCGCGCAGCGGGTCGAGGAGGAGCTGAAGGCCGCCGAAGCCCAGCAACGAGCCCTGATCGAGACGACCACGCGAAATGCGCGCCAAGCCTGGGAAGCGGGCGAGCGCGAACTGGCCGAACGTCGCCGCGAGATGCAGCGCCAAGAGCAGCGCGCGCAGCAGCGGGACGAGCGACTGGAGGCGCGCGCCGGGGCGCTTGAGGAGCGCGAGCGCGCGTCGTTGGCCCGCGAGGCCGAGCATGACGCCGCGCGCCGCCAGCTCGAGGCCGACGCGCAGGCGCAGGAAGCAGCGCGCCAGGAGCATCTGGCGGCGTTGGAGCGCGCGGCCAGCCTGACGCGCGATGAGGCGCGCACGGAGCTGGTGCGCAGCATCGAGCAAGAGGTGTCCGCCGACGCCGAGCAGATGGTGCGCCAGGTCGAGGCCGACGCCAAGGAGCGGGCGGAAGCCCGCGCGCGGTGGCTCGTGGGCCTGGCCCTGCAGCGCGTCGCCGCGTCCCACACCACCGAGGTGACGACCTCGGTCGTGGACCTCAAGAACGACGACATGAAGGGCCGGATCATCGGACGCGAGGGCCGCAACATTCGCGCCCTGGAAGCGGCCACCGGGGTCGACGTCATCATCGACGACACGCCCGAAACCGTGGTGCTCTCCGCCTTCGATCCGGTGCGGCGCGAGGTGGCGCGGGTGGCCTTGCGGCGCCTGACCGAGGACGGCCGCATCCATCCGGCGCGCATCGAGGAGGCCGTGGCCAAGGCTCAATCCGAGGTCACGGAAATCATCGCCCAGGAAGGCGAACGGGCCGCATTCGACGCCAAGATCACTGGGCTGCCGCCCGAGATCCTGCGCTACATGGGGCGCCTGCGCTTCCGCCACAGCTACGGACAGAACGTGCTCAGCCACTCGGTGGAGGTCGCGCTGCTGGCGGCGACCATGACGAGCGAGGTTGGCGGCGACGTCGAGCTGGCGCGCACGGCCGGATTCGTGCACGACATCGGCAAGGGCATCGACCACGAGGTGGACGGCCCCCACGCGCTGATCGGCGGCGAGCTGCTGCGCCGCCACGGGGTGAGTGAGGACGTGGCGCACGCCGCGGAGGCCCACCACTTCGAGGTGGAGCTACGCAGCTTCGAGGCCTTCGCCGTGGCGGCGGCTGACGCAATCTCGGGCTCGCGTCCGGGGGCGCGCCGCGAGACGGTGACGCGCTATCTGCAACGCCTGGAGAAGCTGGAGGAGATCGCCAGCTCCTTCGACGGCGTGAAGTCCTGCTATGCCATCCAGGCCGGGCGCGAGTTGCGAGTCATGGTGCAGCCCAGCTCGATCGACGAGTTGGGCGTCCACCGCCTGACGCGGGAGATCGCCGACCGCGTGCAGGAGGACCTGGAGTACCCCGGGCAAATCAAGATCACGGCAATTCGGGAAACGCGCTCGGTCGAGTACGCCAAGTAGCGGCGCTGGATTCCCGCCTCAGCGGGAGCGACGGATGGGCGCGGCCCGGTGGCCCAGGCTGCGGGCAGCCTGGGAACGCGCGCTCGTGGGGCGTTCGCGACCCGCGCGATTGCGGCGACTCGGTGGCGTGGCGAGGCAGGAGCTTGACCCCCATCCCAACCTTCCCCCTTGCAGGGGGAAGGTGTCGGAACGGACCTGAGAGTGCGGCGCGGCGCGTAGCGACGGGCGATTGGCCCGCAGGCGCATTGGGGCTGGATTCCCGCCTTCGGAGACCCTTGCGTAACCCTCCGTCATTCCGGCGGAGGCCGGAATCCAGTCCGGTCAAATGTGGAGGCGGGCCGGATTCCTGGCGTCGGGCGGGTCTGAGACCTGCCCCTACTGGACTTTGCAAAGGTTTGCCTTCGCGGGAATGACCGGGCGAAGGGACTCGCACCTGCCTTCCGACACGCGTTGACAGCGCATCCGCCGCCGCGCTAGAGTCTAACGAAAGAAAAACTTTTCTTTATGTATTGTGCCTCCAACAACAACTCCGCCGGACGACTGGGACATCCTGGGCATGCGCTCGTATGCCCGGGCGCTCGGGTCGGGCACCCGCCTGCGGATCCTGCAGCGGCTGTCCGAGAACCCCGACCAGGGGGTGGCCGAGCTGTCCGAGGTCGTCGGCCACAGCCCACCGCTCGTGTCGTGGCACGTGCGACGGCTGCGCCAGGTCGGCCTGGTGCGGGCACGTCGTGAGGGGCGCCTGGTGAAGTACTCGCTGGTCGCGGATCACCTGGAGGCCCTGCATCAAGAACTGACGACCTATTTGGAGCACTTGGTCACCGTGCAAAAGGCACACACCGCGGATCGCCCGGATTCGGGCGCCGCACGTTCGTAAGGGAGTCACCATGTCCACGGTTCGCGTTGGGATCATTGGCGTCGGCAACTGCGCCTCGTCGTTGGTGCAAGGGGTTGCGCACTATCGCAACGCCCCTGCCGATGAGTTCATCCCCGGGCTCATGCACACCGTGCTGGGCCCCTATCACGTTGGCGACATCGAGTTCTCGGCGGCCATCGACGTCGACCGCAACAAGGTCGGGACCGACCTGAGCGAGGCGATCTACGCTGAGCCGAACAACACGGTGAAGTTCTCCGATGTCCCGCACCAGGACGTCGCGGTGGCGCGCGGCATGACCCACGACGGCATTGGCCGCTACATGGCGGACACGGTCGTCAAGGCCGACGGCTCCACCGACGACATCGTCGAGCTGCTGCAGGACACCCACACCGACGTGGTGATCAACTACCTGCCGGTGGGCAGCGAGGAAGCCACCAAGTGGTACGTGGAGCAGGTGCTGCAGGCCGGCTGCGCCATGGTGAACTGCATGCCGGTGTTCATCGCGCGCGAGGACTACTGGCAGCAGCGGTTCGAACGAGCGCAGGTGCCCATCATCGGCGACGACATCAAGTCACAGGTCGGGGCCACGATCGTGCACCGGGTCCTGACCCGGCTGTTTCGGGATCGCGGCGTGAACCTTGAGCGCACCTATCAGCTGAACGTGGGCGGCAACTCCGACTTCAAGAACATGCTGGAGCGCGAGCGGCTGGAGTCCAAGAAGGTCTCCAAGACCAACGCCGTGACGAGCCAGCTGGAGTACGACATCGGGCCGGGCAACGTCCACATCGGGCCCAGCGACTATGTCGAGTGGCTCGGCGACCGCAAGTGGGCGTTCATCCGCCTGGAGGGTCAGTCCTTCGGCGGGCAGCCGCTTAACCTGGAGCTGAAGCTCGAGGTCTGGGACTCGCCCAACTCGGCGGGCATCGTGATCGACGCCGTGCGCTGCTGCAAGATCGCGATGACGCGTGGGGTGTCCGGGGCGCTGGAAGGCCCGTCGGCCTACCTCATGAAGTCCCCGCCCATTCAATACACCGATGCCGAAGCCCACGACATGATGGAGGAGTTCATTGCGTCGGCCACGGTGGCGGCGGCCGGATCGGCGGCCGATCCCGCGTAGATGATCGCGCTGTTCGAGCTCGGCTCGCATCTGGTCGGCTGGATACCGCGACCGATCTCGACGGCGGTCGCGCGCGTGCTGGGCACGTTGATCTTCCTGCTCGTGCCGCGGGTGCGCCGCAACACGATCGCCAATATGTCGGTGGTGCTGGACCTGCCGCCGTCCGACCCGCGCGCGCAAGACCTCGCCCGGCGGTCGGTTGTGGCGTTCGTCGACCACGTGATCGACTTCCTGCGCAGCTTCCGGCTGTCGCAGGCGGACTTGATCCGGCGAACGGTGCGCATCGAGGGCTTTGAGCACTTCAAGGCGCTCCACGAGCAGCGCAAGGGCGGCATCATGATCACGGCCCATTTCGGGAACTGGGAGTGGTGCGGCGGGCTGGTCTCGCTGGACCATCCGACGCACGTGGTGGCGGAGACCATGCGCAGCCGTGCGGTGACCGGCATGCTGGACCACGTGCGGGCCAAGCTCGACCTCCAGAGCATTCAACTCGGGAACGCCGCGCGGGAGATCTTGCGGGCGCTGCGCCGGGGTGAATATGTCGCTCTGCTGGCCGACCGGCCCACCCCGGGACGAGGCGTTAAGGTGGAATTCTTCGGGCGCGAGGCGTGGGTACCGCCGGGGTCCGCCGCCCTGGCGCAGCGCGCCGGCAGTCCGCTGCTGGTGGGCGGCATGACGCGCAACGGCGACGGCACCTACACCGCACACGCGATGCCGCCCATCTTCTGGGACCGGAACATGCCGCGCGACGAGGCCGTGCAGCAGGGCATGCAGCAGGTGATGTGGGATCTCGAAGCGCTCATCCGCAAGGCGCCGGAGCAGTGGTATATGTTCCGGTCCATGTGGGAGGCCGCCGGCTAGTGCGCATTCTTCAGGTTTCGCCCTACGACTTCCCGTACCCGGGCGGGGTGACGGAGCACGTGCTGGCCCTGGACCGCGAGTTCCGGGCACTGGGGCATGAGGTCGCAATCATGGCGCCGTCGTCGGCCGAGACGCCCGAGGTGGAGAATCCCAACTTTTACCGGGTCGGGCGCCGCATCGTGCCGCTGCCGGTGAATCAGTCGACGGCCCGGCTCACGCTGTCGCCCGCGCTGCTGCCGCGGGTGCGCCGCTTCCTGGACGAGCGCCAGTTCGACGTGGTCCATCTGCAGGAACCGCTCGTGCCGGCCTTGCCGCTCACCGTGCTGCGCCACTCCAAGGCGCTGAATGTCGGAACGTTCCACGCGGCGCGCAAGTCGGCGTTCGTCTATCACACCACGCGGCCGCTCATTCGCCGGCTGCAACGCAAGCTCGACGGCAAGATCGCCGTGTCACAGGCGGCGCGGGACCTGGTGTACCGCTCCTACCGCGGCGAGTACCGCATCATTCCCAACGGCATCGACGTCGACTTCTACGGTCGAAAAGCCGAGCCCTTGCCGCAGTTGAACGACGGGTTCTTCAACATCCTGTTCGTGGGACGCTTCGACAAGCGCAAGGGCCTCTCGGTGCTGCTGCGGGCGATGCAGTTGGTCCAGCAGATGCAACCCCGCACCCGGCTGGTGCTCGTGGGGGCCTACCGTCCCCGCCAACGCCGCATCTACCAGCGACAGGTCGACCAGCTTGGCCTGCGCAACGTGGTCTTCGCGGGCTACGTGAGCCAGGAGGACAAGCAGCGCTACCTCAAGAGTTCGCACGTCTTCTGCTCGCCGGCGCTGGGTGGGGAGAGCCAGGGGGTGGTGCTGCTTGAGGCCATGGCCGCCGGCCTGCCGGTGGTGGCCAGCGACATTCCCGGCTACCGCGCGCTGCTGCTGGACGGCGAGGGCGCCCTGCTGGTGCCGCCCAAGGATGACGCGGCGCTGGCGCGCACGCTGCTCCGCCTGATGCGCAACGAGACCAAGCGCGCGCAAATGTCCGCGTTCGGCGAGCAGCGCGCCCAGGCGTTTGCCTGGCCGAAGATCGCGGCCCGGGTGGCGGACTACTACGAAGAGTTGCTCAACGAACGCGAGATCGGCGGTCGCTATTGGGCCTTCTCGCCCAAGGCCGCCGAGGCGGGGACGCGCTGATGATCAACCAACGGATGCAGGCCCGATCGCGCCGCCTGGCCGAGCGCGTGGTGGCGCCGTTGGCGCGCACCGGCATCGACCCCAATGTGCTGACGATCACCGGGCTCGTGCTGTCGTTTCCGACGGCCGTGGTCATCGCGCTGGGCTGGCAGGTCGCCGGCGGCGTGATGCTGCTCTTCAGCGCCGGATTCGACATGTTCGACGGCGCCGTGGCCCGCGTCAGCAACCGGCGGTCGGACTTCGGCGCGTTCCTGGACTCCACCCTGGACCGCTGGGGCGAGGGCGTCATATTCGCCGGGCTCACCTGGTATTTCGTCGACGTCGGCGCGCGGGCGGAGACGGTGCTCGCTCTGCTGACGCTGATCGGGTCCATGCTGATCAGCTACACCCGCGCCCGCGCCGAGGGCCTGGGCGTGGAGTGCAAGGTCGGCTTCTTCCAACGACCGGAGCGGCTGATCGTGCTGGGCATCGCGCTGCTGACGCCGTTCGGGGTGCTGAGCGGGGCCATGTGGTTTCTCGCCATCGCCACCCAGCTCACCGCCGCCCAGCGCGTGCTGCACGTGCACAGCCAGATCGAGCGCGCGAAGAAGCTCAAGGCAAACGAGGGCGACGGCGACACGGCCTGAGCGGCGGACTCGCGGCGCCCTGAATCCGAGTCCGCGTAGGGGCAGCCCTCGTGGCTGCCCTGATCGAGCAGCGGATTCGCGGCGCCCTGGATCCGAGTCCGCGTAGGGGCAGCCCTTGTGGCTGCCCTGATCGCCAGGCGTCGACTGGCAAGCAGTCACGGGCGCCCACTAGGGGCGCCCCTACAGATCCCGTGTTCCTACTATTGGGCTACCAGTTCGTGACCGAGCCGTCGTGGCGGCGGAGCTCGTGGACCGGTCGCATCTGGAACGGATGGTTGGCCGCGGCCTCTTCGTCGATGTCCACGCCGATGCCGGGCGCGGTCGGCGCGATCAGGTGGCCGTCCTCGAAGGTCATCTGCTGCGGGAACACATCCGCCAGCGCGCCGGGCACCTCCGGCAGCTCCTGCACCCCGACAAGGGGGCTGGCGATGTCCAGGTGCACGCACGCGGCCAGCGAGATCGGTCCCATGGGGCTGTGCGGCGCGAGGTATTGGTGGTGCGACTCGGCCCAGCCGGCGATCTTCCGCGCCTCGGTGAATCCACCGACGATGCACAGGTCGGTCCGCACGTAGTCGATCAGGTCGCCCTCGATGAGCGGCTGAAACTCCCATTTGGAGGCCAGCTCCTCGCCGCCGGCAATGGGGACGTGGGTGTGACGGCGCACGTAGGCGTAGGCCTCGGGCCGCTCGGAGCGCACGGGGTCTTCGGCGAAGAATATGTCCAGCGGCTCGAGGCCCTTGCACAGCCGCACGGCCTCGTTCGGGTCGAGGCGGGTGTGAAAGTCGATGCAAATCTCGATGTCCGGCCCCACGTGCCGGCGCATGGCCTCGGCGGTCTCGATGGCGACCGGCACGGCGCGCCGGGGCTCCAGCACCCCGCCCTGCGGCTCGACGCCCGGAAAGCCGTAGCGCACGAAGCGGTAGCTCTGCGCCAGCGCGCGGTCGGCGTCGGCCAGCAACGCGTCCAGGGTCTTGCCGGTGACGTGCGGGTAGGCGACCACGCCGTCGCGGCACTTGCCGCCGAGCAGCTCCCACACCGGAACGCCCAGCGCCTTGCCCTTGATGTCCCAGAGGGCGATGTCGATGGCCGAGATCGCCGCGCCCAGGATGGGCCCGGCCTTGAAGAAGCTGCCGCGAAACATGCGCTGCCACAGATGGTCGATGCGCCGCGGGTCCTCGCCGATCAGCAGCGGGCGGAAGTGCTCGATGACTCCCGCAACCGCGCGTTCCTTGCCGGCGATCGCGGACTCGCCGAGGCCATAGATCCCGCGGTCGGTCTCAACCTTGGTGATCAGGTAGTTGATGTTCCGGTGCTCGGCGAAGACCGGAATCGTGCGGATGTCCGTGATGCGCATGGCGGTGGCTTTCCGTGCAGGGCCGCTATGGGACTGATGATAGGCGGACGCCGCACCCGCTGGATCACGCTGCAGGCAGCGCGGGCCACCGGACAACCCTACGCCGGCACCGCCTCGCGCTGCCGCGCCAGGATTTCGCGAATCTCCGCGTGCGTTTCGGGCGTTGCCGCGGCATCCCGCGACGGCAGCCGCGACCCTCCGGCCTGCAGGCCCATCGCCTCCATCCACGGCTTCACGAACACGCCCTCGCCCGCCGTCTGCGCGCCGATGCGGCCGATGATCTCGCCGTATGGAACCATGAAGTCGTCGAAGACGCGCTGCGCCTCCTCGTAGCGGCGGGCCTGCATCAGGTCGCACACGCGCCAGGAGTGCTGCGGCAGGAAGTTGGGCACGTGGCTGATCCAGGCGCGGCAGCCGAGGATGTGTCCCAAGACCACCAGCGGCGAGTTGTCCACCACCGCCGCCAGCGGTAGGAACCGCCGCAGCCCGTCGAGGTGGCTGCCCATGTCCGGCGAGCCCCACTTCACGGCGATCGTGTTGGGCAACTCGACCAGTCGCGCCATCAGGTCCACCGGCACGTCGTATTTCGACCCGCTGTACCAATGGCTGTAGGCCGCGAAGCCCACGTTGGTGTGCCGCGCCACTTCCTCGTGCCAGGCCACGGCGTCCTCGGGCGTCACCGTGTAGTAGTACGCCGCGCTGATCTGCGCCGCATCCACGCCCAGGTCCTCGCAAAATTGGCACAGCTCGATCACGACGCGGATGTCAGTGCTCTGCACCCCGGCCATCACCGGAACCTGTCCGCCGCTCACCTCCACGATGGTCCGGATCACCTGGCGCCGCTCTGCCGTGCTCAACACCGTGAAATCGCCGCCCGACCCCGCGGCCAGCAGCACCGTGTTCCCTTGCCGTGCGCCCTGGTCGATCAGCCACTGCACGTTTGACGCCAGGCCGTTGAGATCGACCGCGCCGTCGTCGGTGAAGATCGTCGCGATCGGCACGACCACGCCTTGCAGCCGTGCCTTCGCCTCGTCGATGGTCAGCATGGGCCTACCTCCCGTTGCCAATGGCGGTGGAGCCGTGGGGCCCGGTGCGCAGCAATCACGGGTCTACCGCGCTTCGGCCGCCATCCGATTCCCTCTCCCTTGACGGGAGAGGGTTAGAGCCTGCCCCGTACTTGATACGGGGGTGAGGGTGCGGGCAATGTCGCATGTCCCCCTCGCGACGCGATCGCGGGCACCCCCTCATCCTAGCCTTCTCCCACGAGGGGAGAAGGGACCGGACACCACGCGCCACTAGCGATCGGCCACCGGCCATCCGAATCCGCGCACGATCTCGCGGAGCTCATCGAGCTCCTGGTCGTTGAGGGGCTTCGACGGCGGCCGCGAGGCCCCCATCGGGCGGCCCATCACCGCCGTCAACCCCTTCTTCACCCGTCCTTGCCCGCCGGATCGCTGGTCCATGCGCTCGGCGAACAGACGCAGCGGCTCGTTCACGGACTCGAACAACGTCTCCGCCTCGTCGTACTGCTTCGACTCCATCAGCTCCCACACGCGCAGGTCATGCGCCGGATGGATATCCGAGGTGAGGTTGATGTAGCCGCGCCCGCCGAGTTGGTGACAGCGGATCGGCCCGCCGCCGTTGTCAATCACGCTCACCCGGTCCGTAAAGCGGGCCATCTCGTCGTAGTCGACGTCCGCCGGCGCCGCCCACTTGATGCTCACCACCTGGTCGATGTCCGCGATGGTGTCCAGGGTCTCCACCTCCATCCGACCACCCGGCAGCCAGTGGGTGTGATAGACCATCACGCCGATGTCGATGGCGTCGGACAGGTCGCTGAAATAGTCAATCGCGTCGCCTTGGCTCGGCAGGTTGAAGACCGGCGGACACACCTGCAACGCCATGGCGCCCAGGTCCTGGGCGCGCTTGGCGTCCTCGATCGTGCGCTTGGTGTCCTTGTAGTGGAGCCCGCAGACGATTGCCGCGCGGTCGTCGGCCGCCTGCACCACCGTGCGCAGGAGCGCGGGCCACTCCTCGTCGCTCAGCATCGGGCCCTCGCCCATGGCCGCCGCCACCTTGATGACGGCGGCGCCTTTCACCAGGCCCTGCTCCACCCACCATTGGGTGATCGCGTGCATGCAGCCGTGATCGACCTCGAAGTCGTCGTCGAACGGCGTGGGGACCGTCGCAATCGGCCCTTGAATCAGATCCCGGATTTCGTCACGCGTCATCGGCAGAGCCTCCACCCGCTTGCGGCGACGCGGTATGTCGCGCACGCCCGGCGCTTTCGTCGCTTATAGCCGGGCCGGGCGTCAGCGTCAATGCGCCGGGCGCATCAGCCATCCTCCGAGAAGGCGGGACGATCGTGTAGGGGCAGCTCTTGTGGCCGCCCGAAGCGGAGATCGAAGGAGGGCGCCCACGAGGGGCGCCCCTACAGGGAACATGTCGGTGTCGGGGTAGCCCTCGTGGCTGGCCGGCGGTAGCCCTGGACGGGCGTTAGCCCGTCTCGCTGCGCTGCAACACCTGGCGCCGCGCCGACTGCGGCTCCGGCGGCCCGACGAATCCCTCGGCCTCCAGCTGCATGGCCAGCTTTTGCGCCTTGGATCGGCCGACCTGGAGCTCGCGGCTCAGCAGGTCGGGCGTGATGCTCTCGTGCCGCATCACCAGCTCCGTCGCGGACACGTACAGCTCGTCTTCCTCGGAGTCGCCCTGCTCGATGGCGTCGTGCAGATCTTCGGTCGTCAGCGTCTGCGGCTCGCCCTGCTCGCGCCAGTGATCGACCACCCCGTTGATCTCCGCGTCGTCGGTGTACACGCCCTGCACGCGGATCGGCTTACCGCCCTCCGGTGGCGCGAACAGCATGTCGCCCCGGCCGATCAGCCGCTCGGCCCCAGCCCCGTCCAGGATCGTGCGCGAGTCGGCCTGGCTGCTGACCATGAAGGAGATGCGCGTCGGGAAATTCGCCTTGATCAGGCCCGTCACAACGTCCACCGAGGGCCGCTGCGTCGAGACCACCAGGTGGATGCCCGTGGCGCGCGCCAGCTGGGCCAGTCGAGCCAGCAGGCGTTCGACGTCGCCCGGCGCCGTCATCATCAGGTCCGCCAGCTCATCGATCACCGTGACCAGGTAGGGCAAGGGCTTGCCGTCGGTGGCCTCGGTCGGGTTCGCGTTGTAGGAGGTGATGTTGCGCACGCCGGCCTTGTTGAAGATGCGGTAGCGCCGGGCCATCTCGCGGCTGACCCACGTGAGCACCGGCACCGCGTCGTCGATGTCCGTCACGACGGGCATGCGCAGGTGGGGCACGCCGTCGAAGGTCACCAGCTCAACCATCTTGGGGTCGATCAGCACCAAGTGCAGCTCGTCCGGCGTGGTCTGGCAGAGCAAGCCTGTGATCAACGACGTGAGGCATACGGACTTCCCGGCGCCGGTGGACCCTGCAATCAGCAGGTGCGGCATCGCGGTCAAATCGACCACCCGCACCATGCCGGCCACGTCCTTGCCCAGCGCCAGCTTGAGGTTGGCGCGTGACGTCACCCACGCCTCGGCCTCCATGACCTCGCGCACGCTGACGACCAGCGGCTCGTCATTGGGGAGCTCGATACCCAGATAAGGACGCCCCGGCACCGGCGCCTCGATGCGCAGACTGCGCGCGGCCAGCTTCAGGGCCAGGTCGTTGGCCAGCGCCGTAATCCGCGCCACCTTGACTCCGGTGCCCGGCCGCACCAGGTACTGGGTGACCACCGGCCCCGGAATCGCCTCCGGCACGCTGGCCTCGATGTTGAATGAGCCCAGCGTATCCACGATTACCTGGGCCTTGGCCCGAATCTCGGCGTCGGGTACGTCCGTCGCGGGAGGCGTCGGTTGCATCAGTTCCATCGGCGGCAGCGTCCACGGCCCTTCGTCATCGTCCTCGGCGGCGGGCGCCGTCGCCACGGTGGGCGCGGTGCGGATCAGCGGCCCCTGCTGCCAGTCTTCGGGTGTCGACGAGCCATTGACCTCTTCGGGGGCGGCATCCGCCGGCGCGGGCGATTCCGACGCCTTGCGCGATCGATCCCCGGATTGCGGCCGGAAGATCGGAACAAGGCGACGTTTGGCGGCGGAGGCCGTCGCGGCGGCGATCCGCGCCAGGTGCACGGCGCCATCGATGAGCAGCCGCCCCGTGAACCGCGTCGTCGCCGCGCCGCGCGCCGATGCCAGCAGGGCGTAGCCGACGGCGGCCACCGTTGCAATGGCCAGCAGCGCATAAGCCGGAGCCCCGCCCACGCTCGCCGCGAGCCCGTGGCCGATAAACCGGCCAACCCAGCCGCCGCTGTCGGCCGCCAGCGCGTCTTCCGGGGCCGCCAGACCGACCAGCGCGGCAAGCCCTAGCACGAACACCACCGCCGCGGCGACGTGCCCCGGTCCGATGATCGGTCGCTTCCGCACTCCGCTCAGCAGCAGCGCGGGGCCCACCAGGATGCACGCAATCGCGGCGATCGGCGCCGCGCGGCCGAAGCCCTCGATGTAGGCCGCGCCGCTTGCGGCGACGACAAATCCATCACGGCTGAAGAGACCGATGAATGCGGTCAGGCCAAGCGCGCTGAGAACGATTCCGACAAGCCCGAGCACGTCCCAGCGTTCCATTCGGACTGCACGGGGCGCGGGAGCCGCTGCCCGGCGCGTTTTGGCCACGAGGCACTCCTTGCCGGCGCGGCATGACGCGCGCCGGCGCTAGACCTCAGTGACGATCGGCACGCTCGCCGGCCGCCGCCGGGTCTGGTGGAACTAGTGCCTCCCGAGCGAGTTCCGAATCTCAATTGGCGGGCCGACTCCGCGCCTTGGCTGGATAAGCCTCGGATTCCGGCGCGTCGACAACCCTCTACAGATGATATCCGGCGCGACGCACGATTTTCTAGTGGGGCTGGGGCAGATTCCAGGCATTCGCGATCCGGGGCGTTGTTGCGCCGCCCGTTCCCCACGGCGACCGGATGACAGCGTTCGCTTGCGCGGATAGGGTGCGATAGTACCCATGCTCGGCCGACGCTGCGTGAACAGAGCAGGGGAGCGTTATCAACGCGGGGACGATGGTCAACGCCTTGCGACCCAGACTGGTGATCAGGACCCGGCGCGGTGCGGACTGCGGGCGCGCCGCCGGGTGGCTGGCGGGCGTGGCGATGCTCGCGGCGGCATTGGGCGTCGGCGCGCCCGCAGCTCGCGCCGTCGAGCCGGGCACGTCGATCAATGCCGGCGCCTTCTTCGCGTCGGTCACGGCAGACGAATCCGCGCTCGGGTTTTCGGTCACCGACGACCGGGGCATGCGCCTCTGGTCCGGGTGGCGGGACCTCGGCGGAGAGAACGCCCTTGGGGCGCCGGTCTCGCGCCGCTTCCTGCTCGACGGCTGGGTGCGGCAGGTGTTCGAGCGGGGCCTCTTGCGCGCGGATCCCGCGCGGGGCGCGTCGATTGTGAACGTGCTGGACTTCCTATCCGCGCGCGGGCACGACGCCCAATTGCTGAAGGACTTTGGCATCCCGGCGTCAGCCGATTGGTCGGCGGACGAGGGGCAGAGCTGGACTGACATACGGCAGCGCCACCTGGCGCTGCTGGAGGGGGCGGAGCCGTGGCGCGTGGCGCTGCGGGCGGCGTTTCGTACGGCGCGTGAGCCGCTGGCGAACAACGATGCGGCGCTTGCGCTGTATGGGTTGCCGATGGCCCTGGCGCAGACCGACATGGGCTACGCGTTGCGGACCCAACGGGCGGCGTGGGTCTACGACCCGGATACTGACGCGGCGCCGCGTCGGATCTCAGTGCTCGAGATGCTGCGGGCCGCGGAGCTGATCCCGGCCCACGCCACCGTGCCGCATCGGGCCGACCAGCGGCCCCACCTGCAGCCGCCGCGCCCGGTGAGCGCCGTGCACTTCTTCGACTGGTGGAGGCCCGACTACCTGCCGACGGACTACTTCACCCACGGGCTGAGTTGGGAGCGGATTGGCCTGACGCGTGAGGAGATCGGGTCGTCGGCCTACTACGACGTGAACTTCAGGCTGATCCGCGATCTGGGTGTCGACGGTGTCGTGTGGGAGTGGTACGAGGGTGTGGATCTCACGCCCACGCCTGTCGTGCTCGACTCCTTGCGACGCCACGGCTTGAAGATCGGTCTGTTCTACGACTGGGAGTTGCTGCACGCCGGCAGCCAGCCGGCGCTCAGCGAGCAGGACTACATCGCCGCCGACGAGGCCAGCGTCAGCAAGATCGCGGACGAAGTGATCGCCTTTTATCAGGAAATCCCGCGGGACCTGTGGCTGTACGACGCGGACGGACGGCTCCCGGTGATCGTCTACGCCTTCGGCTTTCCCGAAGTGCTCGAAGACGTGGACGGGTGGACCTGGTTCTTCACCGAGCTTGCGGGCAGGGTCGAGACGGCGCTGGAGGTCGATGTGATCTTCGATTGGACGGCCGAGACGCGGGTCCAGGCCCTGGCGTTCGAGCGCTGGCCGGACGACTACGCGTCGTTCAATTTCGTGGTTGACGCGCCGCAGTGGCAATTCGGGCATCACGTCGTGACCTGGAATTACATCTTCGACAATCGCGGCGGCGCGCGCGGCACGCGGCTGCGCGTGATCCGCGACGACAACCGCTACCTCCAGGAGACCGCCTGGCTGGCCGCGCACACGAATCCCAGCCTGATCTTCATCTACAGTTGGAACGAGTTCTGGGAAGGCTCGCATCTCTTCCCGGACGATACCTATGAGTGGCGGCGCTACGAGCTGGCGCGGGCGCAGCTGGCAAAGCTGGCCGAGACGCGGGCCGACGACCTGCCCCGCGCGGTCATCATTGGCGACGCGGCGGATGCGTACCCACAGGGGACCAACGGCCTGTTCGAGAGCCAGCGCCTGCTGCTGCGTCACTTGCTGCGGCGCTACGTGCCCCAGGCCGACTTCATGACGCCGGCGCAGGTATCCCAGGACGCATTGGCCGGCTATGACTTGATCGTGAGCCTGACCACTGACCGGACAGTCGATTCAGTGCTGGTCGAGCTTCCCGAATCGGTCCAGATTGTCTACTGGAACGCCACCGACCTGAGCACGGACCTGGCCCAACGCTTCGCGCAGGCGGCCGCGACGGAGCGCCCCGCCGGAGAGTTCCATCTCCTGGACGATGACGGCGCAACGACCGACGACACGATCAATCTGGGTGGCGACGTCTGGCTGGCCACACCTGCGGTTGGGACCGAGATCGCCTTGGCCTTTGAGTTCGAGGGTAAGTCGTATCCGCTCGTGGTGCGGGCGGACAACGACCATTGGATCAACGTCTACGGGCCTACCGAGGCCGCCATGGTCGCAGCCTTCGAGACGGTCTACGGGCGGGAGCTTGAGCTCGCCATCACCTTCGCGCTCGGCCACCGCATCCAGCGGCTGGAGGTCTATCCCGATGGCCGCGTCGTGCAGAACACCTTCAGCGCGCCCGCCGTGTTCCTGCACGAACCCCTCGCCATCCCGGACTTCGAGCCGGTTCCGCCGCGGGATGTCCCGGCTGACGTGGCGGTTCCAGCGTGAGGAAGCCGTGCCGATCGTCCGCGCCGCCGCGCGGGACACCGAGCAACGCTCGGCCGAGCGTTGCCTAGGAAAATGCTGGCTCGGAGGACCCGCTGGGCGAGTGGCGGACACGCCCGCACGCGTTTCGTGTGCCTGGTGGTGCTCCTGGCCGTTCTTGTCGCCGTTCCTCGCGCCGCGCAGGCGCAGGACACTGCAGTGCCAGGGGGTTTCGGCGCCTTCTTCGCGTCGGACACGGTGGACGAATCGGCGCTCGGATTCTCGGTCACCGACGACCGGGGTATGCGCCTCTGGTCGGGCTGGATGAACCTGGGCGGCGAAGACACGCTCGGGGCGCCCGTCTCGCGCCGCTTCTTGCTTGGCGGCTGGGTGCGGCAGGTGTTCGAGCGGGGTCTGTTGCGCTCGGACCCTGCACAGGGCGCGTCCATCGTGAACGTGCTGGACTTCCTGTCCGCATTGGGACACGACGCCCAATTGCTGGAGGACTTCGGGATCCCGGCGTCGGCCGATTGGTCGGCCGACGAGGGGCAGAGCTGGGATGAGATTCTCAACCGGCATCTGGCGCTGCTGGAGGGGGCGGAGCCGTGGCGCGTGGCGCTGCGGAGGGCCTATCGCACGGCCGACGGACCGCTGGCGAACAACGACGCGGCGCTGGCGCTGTACGGGTTGCCGATGGCGGTGGCGCGGACGGACGCGGGCTATGCGTTGCGGACCCAGCGGGCGGCGTGGGTCTACGACCCCGCAACGGATGCCGCGCCACGGCAGGTGGCGGTGCTTGACCTGCTACAGGCCACGAGGCTGATCCCAGCCCATGCCACGGTGCCGCATCGCGCCGACCAGCGGCCGCACCTGCAGCCGCCGCGCCCGGTGAGCGCCGTGCATTTCTTCGACTGGTGGAGCCCTGACTTCCTGCCGACGGAGTACTTCACCCACGGGCTGAGTTGGGAGCGGGTCGGTCTCACACGGGAGGAGGTGGGATCGGCGGCGTACTACGACGTGAACTTTGAGCTGATCCGCGATCTGGGCGTCGATGGCATCGTCTGGGAGTGGTATCTGACGGGCGCTAACCTCCTGGAACCGTCCTCCGTTGTGCTCGACTCCCTGCGACGGCACGACCTCAAGATCGGGCTGTTCTATGACTGGGAGGTGCTGCACAGCGGCGCTCGGGCTGTGCTGAGTGATCGCGCCTACATCGCGGCCGACGAGGCCAGCGTTAGCAAGATGGCGGACGAAGTCGTCGCCTTCTACCAGGGAATTCCGACGGACCTGTGGCTCTACGACGCGCACGGACGGCTTCCCGTGGTCGTTTACGCCTACGGCTTTCCCGACATTCTCGATGACGTGGACGGGTGGACCTGGTTCTTCACCGAGATCGCCCGGCGCGTCGAGGAGGCCCTGGATGTCGACGTGATCTTCGATTGGTCAGCCTCGTCCCGGGTCCATGCCCTGGCGTTCGAGCGCTGGCCGGACGACTACGCGCCGTTCAACTTCGTGGTGGACGTGCCCCAGTGGCAATTCGGGCATCACGTGGTGACCTGGAACTATATCTTTGACAACCGCGGCGTCGCCGCGCGCGATGGGACCCCACGCCTGGTCCGCGACGACAACCGCTATCTGCAGGAAACCGCCTGGCTGGCCGCGCACACCAACCCGAGCCTCGTGTTCATCTATAGCTGGAACGAGTTCTGGGAGGGATCACACCTATTCCCGGACGACACCTATGAATGGCGCCGTTACGAGCTGGCGCAGGCGCAGCTCGCCAAGCTCGCCGAGACGCGAGTCGACGATCTGCCGAGCGCGGTCATCATCGGGGACCCGGCCGACGCGTACCCGGCGGGCACGAACGACCTGTTCGAGAGCCAGCGCCTGCTGCTGCGGCACTTCCTCCGGCGCTACGTGCCTCAGGCGGACTTCATCACCCCCGAACAGGCCACTGACGTCACCCTGGCCGGCTACGACCTGGTGGTGAGCATCACCACAGATCGGGACGTCGATACGCTGCTGGCCGATCTTCCCGAATCGGTCCAGATCGTCTATTGGAACGCCACGGATTTCACGACCGAATTCGGGCAACGGTTTGTGCAGTCGGTGGAAGCGGACCGGCCGCAGGGGCGGTACGAAATTCTGGACCGCGACGGCCAGCCGATTAGCGACTCGGTCTTGGCCAAGGGCGACATCTGGCGCATCACGCCGGCGGCCGGCGCCAGCGTGGACCTGACCTTCGACGAGGACGGCCAGCCCTACGCGCTGGTCGTGCGGGCCGACAACGACCACTGGATCAATGTCTACAACCCCACCGACGCCGCTCTGGCCGCGATCTTCGAGACGGTGTATGGCCGCGAGCTTGAGCCCGCCATCACCTTCGCGCTCGGCGGACGCACACAGCGACTTGAAATCTATCCTGACGGTCGAGTGGTGCGGAACACCTTCAGCGCCCCGGCGGTGTTTCTGCATGAACCGCTGGCCATCCCGGATTTCGAACCGGTTCCGCCGCGGGACGTGCCAGCCGACGCGGCGGCCGCGGCTTGAAGATTCCGTGGCCGCGTCGGTGCCGACGCGGCGGGACGCTGCGACTGCCAGCGTCGCCAGGGGCATGAGGCCGCGGCGGCAACGGCCGCAGCTGGCGAGGACTGCCCGCGGCGCTGCGCGTCTCGCGTGCGTCGCGGCAGTCACGGCCGCGGTGCTGATGGGGTCCGGGGACGCTCGAGCGCACGATCCGACAGCGTCGGCGGGCGAAGGCGCTTTTTTTGCGTCGACCGGGTCCGAGCTTGGGTTTTCGGTCACTGACGACCGGGGCGTACGCCTCTGGTCGGGTTGGCTGAACCTGGGCGGCGAGGACACCCTTGGGGCGCCGGTTTCCCGTCGCTTCCTGCTCGACGGCTGGGTACGCCAGGTGTTCGAACGGGGGCTGTTGCGCTCGGACCCCACGCGTGGCGCGTCCATCGTGAACGTGTTGGACTTCCTGTCCGCGCAGGGACATGACGCCCGATTGCTGGAGGACTTTGGGATTCCGGCGTCGGCCGATTGGTCGGCCGACGCGGGGCAGAGCTGGCATGAGATTCGCAATCGGCATTTGGCGCTGCTGGAGGGGGCGGAGCCGTGGCGAGTGGCGCTGCGGACGGCGTATCGCACCGCGGCGAAACCTCTGGGAAGCGACGGCGCGGCGCTGGCGCTGTATGGACTGCCGATGGCCGTGGCGCGCACGGACGCGGGCTACGCCCTGCGGACGCAGCGGGCGGCGTGGGTCTACGACCCCGAAACGGATGCCGCGCCGCGGCGGATTTCGATCCTTGAGTTGCTGGAAGCCACGGGGCTGATCCCAGCCCACGCCGCGGTGCCGCATCGGGCCGACCTGCGGCCGCCGCGCCCGGTCAGCGCCGTGCATTTCTTCGACTGGTGGCCTACTGCCCCCGTGTCGACGCAAAACCCTACCCACGGCGTGACGTGGGAGCGGATCGGCGTCACTGCGGCGCAGGTGGAGTCGTCGGCCTACTACGACGCCAACTTCC
>JAPOVQ010000016.1 GCA_026708035.1 Chloroflexota bacterium
CGGACTGACCGCCGGGCGTCCCCTCACCCCGGCCCTCTCCCCGCGGGAGAGGGAGTCGAAACCGGACTGTCCGCCGGGCGTCCCCTTACCCCGGCCCTCTCCCCGCGGGAGAGGGAGTCGAAACCGGACTGACCGCAGGGCGTCCCCTCACCCCGGCCCTCTCCCCGCGGGAGAGGGAGTCGGAGTCGCAAGGGAGAGGGAGTCGGAGCCGGAATGACGGAGGGAGACTCTCAGGGCCAATTGCTACGCTCGCCGCATGGAGCTGAACGGCGACGGCGCGGCGGCGCCGAGCACGTCCGATCGCGTCTCCGTGGTCGAGCTCGGCGCGGAGACGCGAGTGGCGGTCTTTGCCCGCCACGAGGGCGCGTACCGGCTGCTCACGGTGGCCGGGGCGCCCAGCACGCTCGACGCGCCGCATTTCGATCTCACACCGAGCTTCGAGCGGGCCGTGGCGGAAGCCGAGTCGCTAGCCGGGGCCTATTTCGCCATGCCCGAGTCGTCGGCGCGTCCGCACGGGGAGCCGCGCACGCCACCCATCGCCGCCGCGGTGGGTCGAGGGTTGGCCCCGGGACCGTCCTGCTTCGTCGTGAGCAATCTGGTCACGCGCGATCTCGACGCGCTCGAGGAGGCGCTGACCGGTCGTGAGTTCGTCGTCATCGGCCGCGCCACCACCGCGGCGCGCGAGTTTCGCGATCGAATTGACGGCCCGGCGACCGTCGACGTGATCACCACGCAGCGCCCCAGCGTTGTCGTCGTGGCGCTGACGGAGGATCGCGACGGACAGGGCCTTTCTTACATGGCCGATCTGCTGATCGGGGGGCTGGCGGGCCGCGAGTCGAGCTATGTGCCCGTGATCGCCATTCTCTATGGGGACGAACTCGATGACCGGGCGCTCACCATCCTGGAGCAGGCGTTTCCGGTCCACGCCGTATCGGTGCAGGGCGGCGGCGTGGACGATCCGCTCGACATGACCGAACCAAACGCGCTGCTCGATGACGTGCAGCAAACGGTGAAGGCTCACCGATTCGCCGGCCGCACCGTGCCGGCGGAGATTGCCGACGCCCCAGCGCACGCGACCGCCGCGGCATTGGGCGAAGCCGTGCGGGAGCTGGCGACGCAGCAGGCCCTGGAGGTGGCCGCGGTGTCGCTGGACGACGACCAGGTGTCGATCGTCGGCTTCCAGGCGGGATCGGGGGTGAGTGTGGGGCTGGGGCAAGGGCACGACCTGGCGCGTCCCTATCACATCGCGTTGCAAACGCCGATCGAGCGCGTGGCGCAGTGGGCGCCCGAGGAGCCGATTCCGCAGGCGCTGCGATTCACCGCCTTGAACCGGTCGGCGCATCCGGCGGCGGTGGCGGCGACGCCGGCCGAGCTGCAGCTGACCCATGCCGTGTTCACGGCCGCGGCGCGCCAGGCGTTGCGCGCCTCCGAGGACGGCCGGAGTCCGCTCAACCACGAGGCGCTCGATCTGATCGTCCTCACGGGTCGCGCGGCGCGAGGCGCCGGTCGGTCGGTGCAGGCCGCGCTGTTGCTGGTGAACATCCTGGAGCCCGTGGGCGTGTCGCAGCTGGCGATCGATCCGACGTCGAGCCTGGCCATGCAGGGCGCGCTGGCCCGCACCGGGGCCCGCGTGGCGTTCGACTCGACCCTGGTCCCATTGGGCGTCTGCGTGGCGCCACGAGGTCGCGCGAAATCCGGTGAGCCGGCCGTGCTGGTCGACGTGCGCCCGAGCTCGGGCGCGCGCATCGAGCGCGAGGTCAGCGCGGGCGCGCTTGACGTGATTCAGTGGGACGCGCGCGTGCCGGCTGAAGTCCGCATTTGGCCGCAGCCGCGCTTCGACGTGGGCTTGGGCAACGGACGCCCGGCGCGGCTGAAGGCCAACGTGGGATCGGGCCTTGTGGGGCTGATCGTCGATGCGCGCGGGCGGCCGTTGGTTTGGCCTGACGAGCCGGACGAGCGCCAGGCGCGCCTGCAGCAGTGGTTGCGCTCGATGGACGCCTTCCCTCCCGCCGCGACGGCGGTCGCTCCCGCGAGGCCGCATGGAGGCTGAGCGCGTCCGGCGCGCCATCCGGCGGACCGTGCGGAGCGGCACGCTCCGTCGCCGGCACGTCCTCCCGAGCTCGGGCCGGATTCTCGTCCATGAGGGCGACGATGTGGTGATGGGCCAGGTGTGGGGCCGCGGCCGCATGCGCACCGGGATGACGGTGGTCGATCTGCCGCGGCTGCTGAACGCGCAACTGGACGAAGTGCCCGGCTTGCTCAAGGTGAGCCGCGCCGAAATCGTTGAAGAGGACACGTTGCTGGCCGAGTCGATGGGGCGGATGGGCATCGCGCGCGAATGGCGGGCGCCGTCCCGCGGCATGATTGCCAGCCTGAGTCCGCGCACCGGGGTGGCGGTGTTCGTGCGTGAGATGCGCGAGGTCGCGCTGCATTGCCGGCTTGCCGGGACCGTGGTCGGCGTGGCGCCCGGCGAATCAGTCGTGATCGAAGGGCAGGGCGTGGCCATTTCCGGGGCCCTGGGCGCGGGCGGTCGCGCCGTCGGGCCGCTGCGCGTCATCGAGTCGGGCGATCGGCCCGAGGACCTGGCCGAAATCGGCGAGATTCTCGTCACGCCCGACCCGCTCCGCACCGAGTGGATGCAGCGCGCCATCGAGGCTCGCGTGTCGGCGGTCATCGCCCCGTCGGCCGACGATGCGACGCTTTCCGAGTTGGCGCTGGCCCCAACCATTGTCGGGCTTCCGTTGCCGCCGTCGGCGCCGCTTACGCCGCCGGTGCCAACGCTGCTGACCGAGGGCTTTGGCCACACCCGCATGCCGCGCGCGCTGCAGCGCATGTTTCGCGCGAGCGCCGACGAGGTGGTGTCGGTGATTGGAAGCCGGCAGCCCGGCGAGTCCGAGGTGCTGCTGCCCCCGGGGCCGTCCGAGGCGCTGGCCGAGGAGCTTAGGGCCGATGGACTTCCGGTGCGCATCGTGGCCGGACCGGATGCCGGTGAAGAGGGAGTCGTCGTGGGGCCGGCGCCGGACGAGGCGCGCGCACCGTCCGGGTCGCCGGCCATCTGCGTGCGCGTGCAGCGAGCGCAGGGGGGCACGGTGACGGTGCCCGCGGCCAACTGCGAGGCGATCGCGTAGGCCGCAAGACCCGCGCCGGCCCTTCGACTCGGACGGGATACGGCGTGGCCGGTTCGCGAACCGTCCCTACATTCGCTCCGGCGCGTCGATGCCCAGCAGCTCCAAGCCGTTCGCCACCACCTGGCGTACGGCGGCGACCAGGCGCAGCCGGGCGGCCGTCAGCACGGCGTCGTCGCTCACCACGCGGTGATCGTTGTAGTAGGAGTGAAAGGCCCGCGCAAGATCCAGCAGGTAGTGCGCGATGCGGTGCGGCTCGCGCGAGTCGGAGGCGTCCACCGTCACCTCGGGATAGGCGAGCAGCTGCCGGACCAGGGCCGCTTCGGGGGCGCCCAAGCGTGCGAGGTCGGGCGTTGCGGTGGATGGATTCTCGGCCGCCGACCTCTGGATCCCGGCGCAGCGCGCGTGCGCCATCTGGATGTAGTAGATCGGATTCTCCGGGTCCTCGCGCTTGGCCAGCTCCAGGTCGAATTCCATCTGGCTGTCAATCGCCTTGGAGAGGAAGAAGTACCGCGTGGCGGAGGGGCCAACCTCGTCGAGCACCTCGCGCAGCGTGACGAAGCGACCGCTGCGCTTGCCGGCGCGCGCCAACCCGTCCCCGCTGCGGACACCGACCATCTGCGCGACGAGGATTTCGAGTCGCGCGGGATCGATGCCCAACGCCTCCATGGCGGCTTTCATACGCGGCACGTGGCCCTGGTGGTCGGCGCCCCAGATGTTGATCACGAGGTCGAATTCCCGCTTGCGGAACTTGTCGTGGTGATAGGCAATATCGGTGGCGAAGTAGGTGGGGTCGCCGCGCGACCGCACCAGCACATTCTCGCGGTCGTCCGTGCCTTCGCCGCCCACGAACCACGTGGCGCCCTCGCGGTGTGTCACGTGTCCCGCGTCGGTCAGGGTCAGCAGCGCGGCCTCGACCTCGCCTCGTGCGCGCATCTCCCGCTCGGAATACCACTCGTCGAATGCCAGACCCAAGCGCGCGAGGTCGTGCTTGATCGAACTAAGCGCAATGTCCACGGACCGCTGCTCGAACGCCTCGGCGTCCTCGCGCTGCTGGATGTCGAGCCAGCGGTCGCCGTCGTCGGCGGCAATGGTCTGTCCCCACTCTGCCGTGTAGGCGCCTTGATAGCCGTCTTCAGGGAAAGGGCGGCTGACGCCGAGGGCCGCGGCATAGTGATGGTGGACGGTCTGGCCGAGGAGCTCGATCTGACGGCCCGCGTCATTGACATAATATTCTCGGGTCACGTCATGCCCGCGGGCGGTCAGCATGCGGGCAATGGCGTCACCGACCACGCCGATGCGTCCGGCGCCGACCGTGAGCGGACCGGTCGGGTTGGCGCTCAAGTATTCGACCTGTATGCGCTGCGGATCGGCAACCGGCGTGGGCCCGTAGTTCGGTCCGGCCTCCACGATCGCGTCGATCTGGTCGAGCACCCAAGCGTCATCGAGGCGGAGATTGACGAATCCCGGCCCGGCGACCGTCACGTCGGCAACGGCGGGATCGGACGCTACGTGGGCGGCAATGGCCTCCGCGATCGCGCGAGGCGGCATTTTGGCGCTGCGCGCGAGGCGCAGGGCATCGGCGCTGGCGTAGTCGGCCAACTCGTCGCCCCGACGGTCCAGGCCGATCTGGGCGGCCGGCATCGGCGGCAAGTCGCCTGCCGCGTGCGCGGCGGCGAGGGCGTCGTGCAAGAGCGCAGCCAAGCGCTCACGGAGGACAAATTGAGTCACGGGAGATTCGCGCAGTGGGGGCGCCGGCCCGGCGCGGTGCTTCGAGAGTATACGGACGAGTCGTGCGCGGGGGCGCCGATCGGCCCTTCCCGCTAGCGTCCCCAGTCGCGCGGATAGCGGAAATCCCGATCGATCGTCCGGTCGGAGAGCTTGGCGATCACCGGCGGGCGCCGCTTGTATTGGGTTTGCCGCACTCGGCGCCGGATTTCGGACACCAGGTCGGCGTCGTAGCCGCCGGCCGCGATCTCGTCCGCCGCATGCCACTCGTCAATGAGCAGGTAGAGCACCTCGTCGGCCACTTCGTAGGTGAATCCCAGCTCCGCCTCGTCCGACTGACCCTGCCATAAGTCTGCCGAGGGCGGCTTGTCCAGGATGGCGGCCGGAAGGTCCAGCGCCGCCGCCAGTTGGCGCAATTGGGTCTTGTAGAGGTCGCCGATCGGATTGACCGCGCTTGCCATATCGCCGTGCAGGGTGCCGTAGCCCAAGAGCAGCTCGGTCTTGTTGCTGGTGCCCACCACCAGCGCGTCGAACGCCAGGGACTGATCGTAGGCCGCGATCATGCGGGTGCGCGCCATCACATTGCCCCGGCGCACCGGGGATGGGTCGTCGTCGAGCTCGTCCAAATAGCCGTCGACGGCTTGGCTGACGTCAATGATCCCGGAATCGACCCCGAGGGCATGCACCAGCGTTTCGGCGTCGCGCTGGCTGGCGGGGTTGCTGGTGCGGTAGGGCAGCATGAGCGCAAGCACGTTCTCGGGTCCCAGCGCCCGCGCCGCCAAGGCGCACGTCACGGCCGAGTCGATGCCGCCTGAGGTGTTGACCACGGCCCGGGTGAAGCCGAACTTCGAGATCGCGTCGGCGATGAATCGCACCAGCACCTGCTCGGCCAGCGCCGTGTCGAGCTGCAATCCAAGTCGCGCGCGATGCTGGAGGGAAGGTTCAGTGATCGATGCCATTGGCGAGTACTTCTGGAATCCCGTCATGTATCGAGTACGGGACAGGCACTTCGCGAGAATGGCGGACCCAAGGCGATCCATTAGCCATCGCGGCGCTCCCCGGCGATGCGCGCGAACTCGCGGCTCACCAGCTCGGTGTTCTCGTCCCGACGCAATGGGAGACGGGTGCGCTGGCGCCGCAGCCGACTGTCGGGCAAGTCGGCGACGACGAAGGCTTCCTCGAATTGGGGGGCACGAACGAGACAAGTTCCGTCCGGCGCCACGACTTCCGATCCTCCCCAAAAGTTCACGCCGTCCTCGAATCCCACCCGGTTCACGTGCACCATGTAGCAGACGAGCATTTGCGCGTAGAGACGATTGATCGCGTGCCAGGTCTCGGCGCTGCCGAGCTCGCTCGCGCCGCCGCCCACGCCGCGTCCCGGGCTGCTCGATAAGCCGAAGATCACGTCCGCGCCGTCCGCGGCTGCCAGCGCCGCGCTGGTGGGATGCCACAGGTCCTCGCAGATCAGCATGGCCTGCCGCCCGTGCGCCGTGTCGAAGGCCCGCACGTGCCTGCCCGGCGCCAGATCGCGCGCCTCGTCGAACAGGCCGTAGGTCACCAAATAGACCTTTTGATGGACGTGCAGCAGGCGGCCGCCGGAGGCGCACGCCGCCGCCGGGACGAAACGGTGGTCGGCGGTGCGCTCGATGAAGCCGAAGACGATGTCGATGTCGCGGCTGGCATCCAGGATCGGCGCGAGACTGGCGTCGTCACGCGGGACGGCGACATCGGCAACCAGATCGCTGAGGAAGTATCCCGTCAAGGACTGCTCTGGAAACACGACCATGTTGCAGCCGGCGGTTGCGGCGCGGTCGGCGTATTCGAGATGGGTGGCCAGATTGTGCGCCACGTCGCCCAGACGGGGGCGGATTTGTGCCAGCGCTACCCGCAGATCCCGCACGGGCGCCCCTTCCGGTATCCGGCGTGGCGCCAGTCTAGCCACTGTGCCGGCGCATCCGTGGCGGGCCGCGCCGCGGGCCGGGCGTCGGCGAGCCAGTCCAAGAGTTGACGGGTATCGCCGCCGGGCCTAAATTCGACCGTCACGGTCTGGCGGCGAACCACGTTCGGGCTCTGGGAGGCAGAAACCCAGCGGGCGCCGTCGTAGCGTCTGCCTCCGAGGAGTTCCGCGCATGCGTAAGTGGTTCGTCATCGCCATTGTCAGCCTGTTGGTCGCCGGAGCGGTCACCTCCGTCCAGGCCATCGGCTGCGACCCCCACCAAGGCACCCCGATCGAGGGCGGCTGCCTGTACACCATCACCGGCGGGGACACGCCGGACCCCAGCGACGGCTTTCCAGTCGTCGACACCGGCGGCATCGACTGGTACTCGTGCGTGCGCACGCTTGACCTCCAGGATGTCGGCTACCCGATCGGCCAGCAGTTCGAGTTCAGCGGCTTTCAGATCTTGCCGCTGCAGAAGGTGATGCTGCAGTACCGGCCGGACTATCCAGACCGGGGCGGCTGTAGCAAATTCGCGTATTTGAACTCCATGGACTTGCTGGCCAACCGGTTCGGGGTGAACCTGGCCGGCGTGCCGGCGCACCGCGTGCTGCCGGAGGATGCGGGGGTGAGCTTCGCGCAGATCATCGAGAACCACTTGCGGCTCTTGGACGCCAACCCGGTCCTCAAGGCCAAGTTCCTCGAGAAGTCGAACTGGATCGATCTCTACGGCTTGCCGATTGCCTATGAGGAGCAAGAGATCAACGGCAATCCGCAGGGCGCGCAAGTCCTGCGGGCGCAGCGGGCGGTGTGGCGAATCTTCAACGTGTCGGCGCCTGGGACCAGGGTCGGCGTTCCGCACCTGCTCAACGTGCCGGACCAGATCAAGAAGCTCAACGGCATCATCATTCCGCAGGACGCCAAGCGCCCGGTGTCCTTCGCCGAAGCCTCGGGCGAGGTCCCGGAGCCCATGGCGCTGCCCCAGGGCCTGCGGGGTTACGGCATGCAGGGCGAATTTCGGGTGGAGAACGACCAGCAGCTAGCCAATCTGGTTACCGGCGCCGGCTTCGGCTGGGTGAAGCAGCAGGTGCCGTGGGAAGAAATCGACGTCTACCTGCCGGACTGTCGCGAGCGCCCCCCCAGTCAATGGTTCTGGGATGACATGGACCGATTCGTCAACACCATGCGGGCCAACGGCCTCAATATCCTGCTCAGCGTGGTGAAGGCGCCTGCGTGCCTCAAGCCGGCGGGATCGCCGCCCGGTCATGGGCCGCCCATCGACCCGGCAACCTTCGGCCGCTTCATGCGTGAGCTGGCCTCCCGCTACAAGGGGCGCGTGCAGGCCTACGAGCTGTGGAACGAAGCCAACTTGCAGCGTGAATGGCCCTCGCTGCGACCCGCAGACCCCAACAACACCGCCCATCTCGAATTCCTCGAGTTGGTGAAGCACGGCTACATCGGCGCCAAGCGCGGCGACCCGAATGCCCTCGTGGGTCTCGGCGCGATGACGCCGGCGGGCAATACGCCGACCGCTATCGACGACCGCGACTACCTGCGCCGACTCTGGGCCGCCAATGGCGGTGAGGTCGCCAACTACTTCGAGTTTCTCGGTGTGCATCCCAACGGCGGGCCGAACGCGCCGGACGACACGATCAATAACCCGGCGGCGAGCCGCGCCAAGTGCAACGGCGGCTGGTCGACCCACGACAGCTTCTTCTTCAGCCGCTACGAGCAGCTCTACGCCGACATGATCGCCGCGGGTCCGGCGTTCCGGCACAAGACGCTCTGGCTCACCGAGTTTGGCTGGGCCACGACGCCGAACCCGGCGCCGGGCTACGAGTACGCCAACTGCAACACTGAGCAGGATCAGGCGAACTACCTCGTCCGCGCCTTCGCCAAGGTGCGGGCGGATGCGCCCTATATCACGCACATGATCGTCTGGAACTTGAACTTCCAGCAGGTCGTGGATTCGAGCGACGAGAAGTGGGCCTTTGGAATCGTGGATAGCAATCTGAATCCGCGACCGGCCTACACGGCGCTGCAGAACATGCCGAAACCGCCCCCGCCGACCGCGGGGTAGGCGAGGCGCGACCCTAGGTCGCATTCGACGGCCGGACCGGCGGGGCGGCAAGCCCCGCCGGTCTGCCGCGGGCGCTGACTCACCTGTAGTTACCTCTTGCGCCACCGGCGCCTGAGACACCGGCGCGAGGATGCCGTCGTCACGCCGTCCACAGGGTTGACGGTCGTGGCCGTCGAGCCTAAATTCGACCGTTACGGCTTGGCGGCAAACTACGTGCGGGCTCTGGGAGGCAGAAACCCAGCGGGCGCCGTCGTGGCGCCCGCCTCCGAGGAGTTTCGCGCATGCGTAAGTGGTTCGTTGTAGCCGTCGTCAGCCTTCTGGTGGTCGGAGCGGTGAGCTCTGTCCAGGCCGTTGGCTGCGAGCCCCACCAAGGCACCCCGATCGAGGGTGGCTGCCTGTACACCATCACCGGCGGCGACACCTCGGATCCGAACGACGGCTTTCCAATCGTCGACATCGGCGGCATCAACTGGTACTCGTGCGTGCGCACGCTCGAGCTCGCGGATGTCGGCTACCCGATCGGGCAGCAGTTCGAATTCAATGGATTTCAGGTATTGCCACTGCAAAAGGTGATGCTGCAGTTCCGGCCGGACCGCCAAGACCGAGGCGGGTGCAGCCAGTTTGCGTACTTGAACACCATGGACCAGTTGGCGAACCGGTTTGGAGTGAACCTGCCCGGCGTGCCGGCGCACCGCGTGCTGCCGGAGGACGCGGGGGCGAGCTTCTCGCAGATCATCACCAACCACCTGCGGCTTTTGGACGCCAACCCGGTCCTCAAGGCCAAGTTCCTCGAAAAGTCGAATTGGATCGATCTCTATGGCTTGCCGATTGCCTATGAGGAGCAGGAAATCAACGGCAATCCGCAGGGCGCGCAAGTCCTGCGAGCGCAGCGGGCGGTGTGGCGAATCTTCAACGTCCCGGCGCCTGGGACCCGGATCGGCGTCCCGCACCTGCTCAACGTGCCGGACCGGATCAAGAGGCTCAACGGCATCATCATTCCCCAGTACGCTAAGCACCCGGTGACCGCCGCTGAGGCGCTGGCCGGGCCGCCGGCGCCCCCGGCGACTTCGACGCCTGCGCCGACACCGATTCCGACGCCGGCACCGACGCCGGCGCCCACGCCCGCGCCGACTCCGGCTCCGACGCCCAGGCCGGCGCCTGTGTCTGGTTCGGTCCCGGCGCCCATGGTGCTGCCGCACGGTCTGCAGGGCTACGGCATGCAGGGCGAGTTCCGTCTACCGTCCGACAATCAGCTGGCCGGCCTTGTCACTGCCGCCGGCTTCGGGTGGGTGAAGCAGCAGCTCCCGTGGGAAGAAGTGGAAGTCTTCGGACCGGGCTGTCAGGCGCTGCCGTCCAGCCAATGGTCCTGGGCAACCGTGGACCGCCTCGTCAACACCATGCGGGCCAACGGCCTGCAGATTCTGCTCAGCGTCGTCAAGGCGCCGCCGTGCCTCAAGGCCGCGGGCTCTCCGCCCGGACACGGCCCGCCCGTTGATCCCGCGACGTTCGGCCGCTTCATGCAGGAGCTGGTCTCCCGCTACCGGGGTCGCGTGCAGGCCTACGAGCTGTGGAACGAGTCCAACCTGCAGCGCGAGTGGCCCTCGCTGCGACCGGGCGATCCCAACAACACCGCCCACATTGAGTTTCTCGAGTTGGTCAAGCACGGCTACAACGGCACCAAGCGCGGCGACCCCAACGCCATGGTGGGATTGGGCGCCATGACGCCGGCGGGCAACACGTCGACCGCGATCGACGACCGCGACTACCTGCGGCGCCTCTGGGCGGCCAACGGCGGCGAAATCGCCAACTACTTCGAGTTCCTGGGTATCCATCCCAACGGCGGGCCCAACGCGCCGGACGACACGATCAATAACCCGTCGGCGAGCCGCGCCAAGTGCAACAGCGGCTGGTCGACCCACGACAGCTTCTTCTTCAGCCGCTACGAGCAGCTGTACCACGACATGATCGCGGCGGGCCCGGCGTTCCGGAACAAGACGCTGTGGATCACCGAGTTTGGCTGGGCCTCGACCCCCAACCCCGCGCCGGGCTACGAGTACGCGCGGTGCAACAGCGAGCAGGACCAGGCGAACTACCTCGTGCGGTCGTTTGCCAAGGTGCGGGCGGAAGCGCCCTACATCACGCACATGATCGTCTGGAATTTCAACTTCCAGCAGGTCGTGGGGTCGCATGATGAGAAGTGGGCCTTTGGGATCGTGCGCGGCGACCTGAGTCCGCGGCCGGCTTACACGGCCCTGAAGAACATGCCGAAGTTCGTCCCGCCGGCGGCGGGATAGGCAAGGCGCGGCCTTAGGTCGCATTCGACGGCCGGACCGGCGGGGCCCCGAGCCCCGCCGCTTCGGCCGTGGTCGCGCGCGAGGTCTGAGCGCCTACACTTGCCGGCATGGGCGTGCTCTACGTCGTGGCCACGCCGATTGGCAATCTCGAGGATCTAACGGCGCGCGCCGTCCGCGTGCTGGCCTCAGTGCCGGTGGTCGCGGCGGAAGACACCCGGCGCACCCGCAAGCTGCTCAACCACATTGGCGCGAGCCCGCGGCTCATCGCCTATCACGCCGAAAGCCCCGAGCGCCGGGAGGACGCCATCGTCGCCTGCCTGCGCGAGGGCGACGTCGCGCTGGTGTCCGACGCCGGCACTCCCGGCCTGGCCGATCCTGGACCCGACCTCGTGGCTCGGGTTCGCCGCGAGGAGATGTCCGTGGTGCCGATTCCGGGCGCGTCGGCCTTGGCTACCGCCCTTTCAGTCGTGTCGTTCGCGCAGCAGCCCGTCACCTTCATTGGGTTCCTGCCCGAGCGTCGGCCGCGGCGCGAGCGCCTGGTCCGGCGCGCCGCCGAGGTCGCGCGCACGCTGGTCATCTATCTGCCGCCGCATCGCGCCGCGGCACGCATGGCCGAGTTGCTCGAGTGGCTCGGCGACCGTCCGGCGGCGATGTGCCGGGAGCTGACCAAGCTCCACGAGGACATCCGAGAATTGCCGCTGGCCGAGCTGGGCGAGGTGCTGGCGCGTGACGCCCCACGCGGGGAGATCACGCTGGTCATCGACGTGGCGGAGCGCGAGCCCGAAGCCGCGCCCGAGGCGTCGAACGTTGCCACCGCGGTGACGGCCGCCATGGCTGCGGGCGCCTCGCCAAGCCAGGCGGCGGCGGCGGTCGCGCGGGAGCTGCGGATTCCGCGGCGCGAGGTCTACGCCCTGGCCCAGGAACTCCGCCGCGCGGACTCTTCCAAGGGGTCCTAGAGAGCCTGGGATAGAATCGCGAACTCGCCCCAGGCGAAATCCTCTGTGTCGAAGTACTACCTCACCACCGCCATTCCCTATCCGAGCGGCGAGCCGCACGTGGGCCACAGCTTCGAGATGATCGCGGCCGACGCCGTGGTCCGCTTCAAGCGGCTGCGCGGCGTGACTGCCTATTTTCTCGGCGGCCTTGACGAAAACAGCCAGCGCGTCAGTCGCCAGGCTGCCGAGGCGGGCATGGACACGATGGCGTACGTCGATGAAGCCGCCGAACGCTTCCAAGCCGTTTGGAGCAGCGTTGACGTGGAATTCGACGACTTTGTCCGCACGACCGAGCCGCGGCATCACGTGACGGTGAGTGAGTTCTTTGCTCGGGTGCTGGCTCAAGGCGACATCTACGAAGGCGACTACGAGGGCTGGTATTGCGTGCCCTGCGAGGCGTTCTACACCGATGATGAATTGACCGATGGGCTGTGTCCGTTCCACAACGCCAAGCCCGAGTGGGTCACCGAGCGAAACTATTTCTTCCGCATGTCCAAGTATCAGGACGCGATTGCCGCCCACTACGAGGCGCACCCGGATTTTGTGTACCCGGACACGCGGCGCAATGAGATGCTCGGCATCATTCGCCAGGGCCTGCGGGATTTCAGCATCTCGCGCGCCTCCCTGACCTGGGGCATCCCGCTTCCCAACGATGCCTCCCAGCGGATCTATGTCTGGTTCGACGCGCTAATCAACTACATCACGGGCATTGGCTTTGGCCAGAACGGCGGCGAGACGTCCTACAACCGGTGGTGGCCGGCCGATGCGCATGTCATTGGCAAGGACATCGTGCGCTTCCACGCGCTCTACTGGCCCACGATGCTCATGTCGGCGGGCCTGCCGCTGCCCCGGCAAATCGTCGTCCACGGATGGGTGGACTACGAAGGCGCACCGATGAGCCAAACCAGCGGCCACATCGTGCGACCGGCCGACGTGATCGAGCGGCACGGATCGGATGCCTTGCGCTACTACCTGCTGCGCGAGGTGCCCTTCGATCGGGACGGCGACTTCAAGTGGGAGAACATGGGCCGCCGCTATCAAGACGACCTGGGCAACGACCTTGGCAATCTGGTGCTGCGCACCACGTCCATGCTCGGTCGCTATTTCGATGGCGTCGTCCCGCCGGCGGAAGAGCCGTCAGAAGTGGAAAGCGAGCTGCAAGCCGCGGCCGAATCCGCTTGGACGCTGGCCGAAGCGCACTACGAGTCCTGGCGGCTTCACCTGGCCCTGGGCGCCACGTTCGACTTCGTGAGCGCGGTGAATCGATATATCGACCGCACCGAGCCGTGGCGCCTGGCCCGGGACCCGGCGCAGCGCGAGCGTCTGTCAACCGTGTTGGGCGCTGCCCTGGAGGCGGTGCGCCACATCGCCGTCCAAATCCAGCCGGCCATGCCGCGGACGTCCACCGCCATCCTCGGCCGCTTGGGCCTGCCGCCTGCCGGCCCCGGCGACTGGGGCGCGGGCGGCTGGACCGGCTTGCCGGCGGGACACCGGGTACCGGGCGGCGCGGCGCTGTTTCCACGCATCGAGGCCGCATAGCCACGCTCTTCGACACCCACGCGCATCTGGGGGACCACGTCTTCGCCGACGAATTGCCGGCGCTCCACGCCCGCGCGGTCGCGGCCGGCGTCGGTGAGGTGCTGGTGGTGGCCAATGACCTCGAGTCGAGCCGCCGGGCCATCGAGCTTTCCGAGCGCTATGACGGGTGGTTGGCGTCCGTAGGCGTCCATCCGCACGAGTGCGGCAACTGGGATCGCCGCGCGGCGCGCGAATTGCGCACGCTGGCCGCCCACCCGAAGGTCCGCGCCATCGGCGAAACCGGGCTCGATCACTACCGCGAGTTCCAACCGCGCGACGTCCAAGCGCGCGCATTTGCGGACCATTGCGCGCTGGCCGTCGAGCTTGGCTTGCCGGTGGTCGTGCACTCGCGCCAGTCGCTGGACGCCGTGGCCGAGGTGCTGGAAGGAGCGCCGGGTATTACGGGCGTGATGCACAGCTACGCGGGTGACGCCAGGCAGGCCCGCGAGTTCACCGATCTCGGGCTTCACATCTCGCTTTCGGGCATCGTTACGTTTCGTCGCGAGTACGAGCTGCGCGACGCGGCAGCCGAGATTCCGCTCGAGCGGCTGCTGCTCGAAACGGACGCACCCTATCTGTCCCCGGAGCCGCTCAGAGGCCGGCGCAACGAACCGGCGCACCTGCCGCATACGGCGGCGGTAGTGGCGGCGGCGGTGGGAATGTCGGTACGCTCACTGGCCGAGAGAACCACCCGGAATGCGCGCGCCGTCTTCGGTGCCCCCGCCGCCCGTGCCTGACCATCAATCGGCGGCCGACGCTGACCACCACGCGACCAGCCTGGTTGCGCCGCAGCTTGCCGAGGTGGAGGACGTTCTGCGCGGCTGCACGCGCGTTCCCGAGATTCCCCTGCTCGAGGAAGTCCTCGGCGCGGTGTTGCTGGCGCCGGGCAAGCGCCTGCGACCGGCCCTGGCGCTCCACGTCGCCCAGATCGTCGGTGGGCGCCCGGAAGCCGTAGCCAAGCTGGCGGCCGCCACGGAGGTGTTGCATTCGGCCACGCTGGTGCACGACGACATCGTCGACAGCTCGCCCGAGCGTCGCGGGCAGCCCGCCGTGCACGTCATGTGGTCGCAAAAGATTGCCGTGCTGGCCGGCGACTATCTGTTTGCGACCGCCGCCGACCTGGTCGCGCAGCTCGATCAGCCGGTGATCGTGCGCTTGTTCGCGGCCACCATCCACGACATGTCCACGAGTGAGTTTGTGACGCCGAGCTACGACGACGACGGCGATCGGGCGCGCGAGCAATACCTGAGGAAGATCGGGCACAAGACGGCTTCGCTGTTCGCGCTGGCCTGCGAAGCCGCCGCCGTGCTGGGCGATGTCCCAGCGGATGAGCGAGAGGCCTTCCGCGACTTGGGCTGGAGCCTCGGTATGGCCTTTCAGATCACGGACGACATCCTGGACATCAGCGGCTTGGTGGCCGAAACCGGCAAGCCGGTCGGAACCGATCTGCGCGCCGGGCTGGTCACGCTTCCGGTGATTCTGTACCTCGGCGACCGGGAAGGCGACGACGATCCCGTGCGCGCCGTGCTCACGGGAAAGGCGACGGATGACGCCGACGTCATGCAGGCGCTGGACGCGATCAAATCGTCGGGCGCGGTTGAGGAAGCGGCCGTGGTCGCGGGGCGCTACGCGGCGCAGGCCCGCGCAGCCCTGGACCGCGTGCGCCCATCCCCGTCGCGCGAGTCCTTTGCGGCCTTCATCCACCAAGCGACCGAGCGCACCCGCTAGCCGCCCGCGCGGCCGATAATGCGGCATGGCCAAATCGCCGTGGGTGCGTCCCATGTTCGACGCGATCGCGCCCCGCTACGACCTGCTCAACCGTCTGATGAGCTTCGGGATGGACCGCGGCTGGCGACGCCACGCCGTGGATCAGGCGCTTGACGGTCGGCCGTCGACCATTCTCGATGCCGGCGCCGGAACGTTCGACCTCTCGCTGGAAGCATGGCGCCGCTCGGCCGACGCGCCCCGGATCGTCGCGCTAGATTTCGCCGCCGAAATGCTGGCCCACGGGATGATTCGCGCGCGGAGTGCTGGCGCTGGTGTCTCTGCCCTGCAGGGCGACGCGCTGCGCCTGCCCCTGGCTTCCGGCTCCGTCGATGCGGTCGTTAGCGCCTTCCTGCCGCGCAATCTGGACAGCCTGCCACGAGCCTGGAGCAGCTTCGCGCGGGTCTTGCGGCCCGGAGGCGTGATGGTCATCCTCGAAATGACGCCGGTCCGCACGCCGGTGTTCCGGCACCTCTTCCGCTTGTATTTCCATCGGTGGATTCCCTGGGTGGGGCGCCGGATCAGCGGCCACGGGGCGGCCTACACGTGGCTGCCGGAGTCGGTTGACGACTTTCCCACGGCGCAGGAGCTGGTTCACCAGATCGAGGCCGCCGGGTTTGTGGACGTGCGGTTCCGCAAGCACGCCCTGGGCACCGTGGCCGTCCACGTGGCGCGCCGACCATGACCGCCGCCGCCTTGGTTGAGTCGCAAGCGGCGTGGGAGGCCTTTGTGGCCGGACATCCCGACGGCGGATTCCTGCAGTCGTGGCACTGGGGGGAGTTGAAGTCGCGGTACGGATGGCGCGCGATCCGGCTGGGCCTGCCAGGCGGCGACGGCAGGCTCGAGGCCGGGGTGCAGGTGCTCATCCGAACCAGGCGAGTTTGGCCGGGCGGGCCGCGCGTGGGACTGGCCTATGTGCCGCGTGGACCCTTGGCCGAGACCCCGGACGACGCTGCGGCGGTGGCGCGTGCGGCCATCGAGGCCGGGAGGGACCACGGCGCCTCCTTCGTCCGCATCGAGCCGCCGGGCGACCTCGCCGCCGATGCTCTGTCCTCCTGTGGATTCCGGCCGTCGGGCCAGTTCGTGCAGATCCCGCGCACCGCTGTGGTCGATCTCGGGCGCCCGGAGCCGGAAATCCTCGCCGGCTTCAAATCCAAGATGCGCTACAACATCCGGCTCGCCGGCCGCCGCGGCGTGGAGGTGGCGATTGGCGCAGGCGACGCCGACTTCGAGGCGTTCGTCGAGCTGATGCAGGTAACCGCTTCACGCGAAGGGTTTGCCATTCACCACGCGTCGTACTACCGCGACGTGTGGCAGACGTTTCAACCCGACCAGGGAGCGCTCGTCATTGCCCGATATCAGGGAGCGCCGCTGGCTGCGCTGATGGTGGTGGGCGCGGGCCGCACCGCCGCCTACGTCTTCGGTGGCTCGTCGAACCAGCATCGCAACCTCATGGCGCCGCACGCGGTGCAGTGGGCGGCCATGCAGTGGGCCAAAGGGCAGGGTTTCACGCGCTATGACCTCTGGGGCATGGCGGACCCCGATGACGCAAACGACGCCATGGCCGGCGTGCACCGGTTCAAGCTCGGATTCAACCCCGACCTGGTGACCTACCCCGGCGCGTTCGATCTGCCGCTGCAGCCTGCGCGGGCGTGGCTGCTCACCCGCGCCGTGCGCCTGCGCGAGGCAATTCACAGCGCGCGCGCCGGCCGGGCGGGTCCGGTATGAACGGCAGCGCGCCGCCGGCCCCGCGGACCTTCACCGATCTCCTGGCGGCCTGTCCGGACGCGCAGCTGTGCCAGCCGGCCGGTGGGCTGATCGGCTCGGTGCACTTCGACTCGCGACAGGTTGGCCCCGGCGCCTGCTTCGTCGCGCGGCGCGGCCTGCGCGACGACGGTCACGCCTACGTTGCCTCAGCCATCGCCGCCGGCGCGGTGGCCGTGGTGGCCGAGCGGCCCGTCGAGGCGCCTGCGCACGTGGGACTGGCGATCGTGCCGGACGGTCGATGGGCGCTGGCCGCGCTGGCCCGGCGACTCTGGGGCGAGCCCGACCTGGCCCTGGGCACGGTCGGCGTGACGGGTACGGACGGCAAGACCTCGACCAGTCACCTGATCGCCGCCATGCTCGAGGCGCAGGGGCGCACGGCCGGCGCCATGACCACCGTGGGCACGTGGCTCGCCGGCGACTGGCTGCCGGCCGCCGGGCGGCTGACGACACCCGAGCCGCCGGTGATCGCCCGGCAGTTGCGCGATCTGGTGGATGCCGGCGCCGACTGGGCGGTGCTGGAGGTGGCCTCGCACGCGCTGGAGCTCCGACGCGTGGACGGATTCAGCTTCGACCGCGCGGTGATCACCAACGTCACCCATGAGCATCTCGACCTTCACGGCAGCATCGAGGGCTACCGGCGGGCGAAGCGCCGGCTGCTCGATCTGCTGGACGCGACTCCCGCCACCGCCCGAGGTCGGGCGGCCATTCTCAACGCCGACGATCCCGTCGTGGCGGGGTTCGCGGGGCACACCCGCAGCGACGTGATCACGTTCGGCCAGCAGCCGGACGCCGATGTGCAGTCGGAGTGGATCGAACTCGACGACGGACGCCGGCAGGTGAGACTGCATTCTCCCTGGGGCCGTTGGACCGTTCGGACCAATCTCGCCGGCCCGTGGAACGCCGCAAATATCGCCGCTGCTACAGCGTGCGTGGGCTCGATTTGCGACCGCCTCGACGACGCGATGGCGGCGCTCCCGAGCATTGCATCGGTTCCCGGGCGGATGCAGTCAATCGACTGCGGTCAGCCGTTCCGGGTCTTCGTGGACTTCGCGCACACGCCGGCGGCGCTGGAGGCCTGTCTGCGCGCGCTGCGTCCGCAGACTCCCGGTCGACTCATCGCCCTATTCGGCAGTGCGGGCGACCAGGATCGGAGCAAGCGGCCGCTGCTGGGTCGCGCCGCCGTCGAGCTGGCTGACTGGATACTGGTGGCCGACGAGGACCCGCGCAATGAAGACCCTCAGGCCATCGCCGAGGCGGTCGTCGCCGGCGCCCGGGAGGCGCGCCCCGACGCGTGGATCGACATCGTGTTGGATCGCCGGATGGCCATTCACGCGGCCATCGCCGAGGCTGGTCCCGGCGACACGGTGCTACTGGCGGGCAAGGGCCACGAAACCAGCATCGCCTACGCCGATCGCACCATCGCCTGGAACGAGGCCACGGTGGCGCGGGCGGCGCTGGCGGCCGCCGGATTCCCCGAGCCGTAGCGGGGCTCCAGACCCACCGGCGCGCGGCTGCTAGGGTATGCCCGCAACGTGACCGCGCCACCATTTCACCCGCGAGAGACCGCCCAATGAGGATTGCGCTCTACCAGGAGTTTGGCGAGGGATGCCGGCGCCTGACGCATGAGCTTCTGCCGGATGCGCCCGGCTGGGAGCTGATCGAAACGCGGCACGTCGGCGCCGACGTTGCGGCGCTGGCCGACGAGGACGCCGACATTATCCGCAGCGCCGAAGTGGTGATCGCGACGCCCCTCAGTCCCCTGCCGGATGCCATCTACGATCCCGACGGGCGGGTGCGGCTGATCCAGTTGCTCTCCGCGGGCTACGACACGGTCGATCTCGACCGCTGCCGGGCGGCCGGGCAGCTGCTGGCCACCAACGGCGGCGCCAACGCCGTGGCCGTGGCCGAGCACACCATTCTGCTCATCCTCTCCGTGCTGCGCCGGCTGCCGGTGATCGACCGCGATACGCGGTCCGGTCGCTGGACGGCGGCCAAGACGCCCGAGTGGGAGCCGCACGAGCTCGAAGGGCGCACGGTCGGGCTGGTGGGCTTCGGGCAGATCGGCCGGCAGGTCGCGCGGCGGCTGCTCCCGTTCGGCGTGGAATTGCAGTACCACGACGTGGTGCAGGCGCCGCGCGATGTGACCGAGAGTCTCAAGATCCGCTACGTGTCGTGGCCGGAGTTGCTGGAAACGTCGGACATCGTCTCGCTGCACGTGCCGCTGATGGGGAGCACCCGTGGTCTCATCGGCGCGGCCGAGATTGCCCGGATGAAGCCGGACGCGATCGTAATCAATACGGCGCGGGGCGGCGTGATCGACGAAGACGCGCTCGTCGACGCCCTGCAACGCGGTCACTTGGGCGGTGCCGGACTCGATGCGTTCGTGGAAGAGCCGTTCCCGGCCGGGCAGGCGCTGGCCGCGCTTGATTCAGTCGTACTGACGCCCCACTTCGCCGGACCGACCTACGAAAGCTGGACCAAGCGAATCCGCTTCGCCTACGAAAACGTGGCCCGCGTGGAGCGCAACGAACGCCCCGAATCGGTCGTCCACGAGCTGGCGGATTTGCCGCTAATGGCAGCGCGATGACGGGCGCTACCCCGACTCCTCTGGTGGAACTAGCGGCTCGATCTGGGATATGAGTTCAAGCAATTCAACTTGAGTGATCCGCCACAGAACATCTAGATCGACTTCAAAATACTTATGGACGACTCGATTTCGGAAGGCGACGATCCGGTGCCAGGGGATTTCCGGGTGTGCTTGCCGGGTGGCCGCGCCGATCCTAGATGCGGCCTCACCGATGTTCTGAACCGCATTCAGCGTTGCGCGCCAGTGAAGGTTGCCCTGTTCGAACTCGCGATGGGTGAGCCCGGACGTGATCTCCAACGCGGCCCGCGCTTCCAGAAGCATATCCAGCAAATAGGCACTTTCATCGCGTTGCATAGATGACCTCGGCGGAATCGAGAATCGCCCGTCGGCGGATGTAGTTTCGGCTTCGCTCGATCCCGCGGCGGCTGACCAAGTCCACCTTGCGTCCGAGCAACTGGCTCAATTCCTCCTCCATGTTGACCATGTCAAAGAGGCCATGCTCAGCTTCCGGCAGAAAGCTGACCAACACGTCAATGTCGCTCTCAGGCCCAAAGTCGTCCCGCAGCACCGATCCGAAGAGCGCCAACTCCGAAATCTGCCAATGCTCGCAGAAGGCGGCCAGCTCCTCTGAGGGCATCTGGAGTTCGCGTTTTGTGGGCTCGCTGCGGGCCACGTCAGGCCCTTTCCGTTGGGCGTTCGAGAAGCTTCATCAGCTCGCGCCATTCGGCGGGGGCGAGGCCGCTGGATTGTTGATCGACCTGTTCGCCGCTGAGCATGCGGCGGAGGACGGCGAGGCCGGGGCCTGAGATCGAGGCGGCGTTCATGCGGTAGTCCATGAAGGCGTCGTAGGTGAGCGGCACCCAGCGGCGGATGACGTCGAGCAGCACGTCGGCGTAGGCGCGGATCTCGTATTGCGCGTGGGGGTCCGCCCGCAACCAGACGAAGTGCAGCAGGTTGAACAGGTCGATCTTCCAGTACCACTGGGTGTAGAAGTTGAGGGAGAGGTTCATCCGCGCCAGCTCGCGCGCCAGGCCCTGGCGGCCCGGATCGAGGACCTCACCTTCAGGGTCGAGGTTCAGCATCTCTTCGTAGTGCTCATAGGCCTGGCCGGCGTCGGTGGTGAGAAGCTCGAGGACGCGCTGGGCCTCGTCGTCGGCCAGCACGTCGCCGCTGCCCTGGCTGTTGAGGGTCGACTGCGCCTGCAGGCGGTCGCGCTCGGGGACGTAGAACTCGTGGTCGAGCACGGAGTAGCGGGCGGAGTATTCGTTCACGTTGGCGGTGCGGTGACGGATCCACTGGCGCGCCACGAAGATCGGCAGCTTGACGTGCAGCTTGATCTCGCACATCTCGAAGGGCGTGGTGTGCCAGTGGCGCATGAGGTAGCGGATGAGGCCGCGGTCGCGCCGCCGCCGCTTGCTGCCGCGACCGTAGGAGACGCGCGCCGCCTGCACGATGGCCTCGTCGTCGCCCATGTAGTCGACCACGCGGATGAAGCCGTGGTCGAGGACCGGCACGGGTTCGAATAGGAGCTCTTCGAGGGCCGCGACCGTCGTGCGCCGGGTGGTGTGCGTTTGGTTGCGCTGCTCGGCGATGTCGGCCTGTTGCTCGGGCGTGATGCGTGGCGTCTGGACGGTCCCGGGCGTGCGTTCCCTGGCGGTTTGAATCTTAGCGGCTATAGGAGGCCCCTGCGCAACCTGGAACGGCCCAGGACTGCTGGACGCGATCTCGGCAAATCCAGTTTGGGTGGGACCTGGATTCCGACTTTCGCCGGAATGACGGAGGGGACCCCTCACCCCGGCCCTCTCCCCAGGGAGACCTTTGAATTATTGGGGGCGGGGCGCGTGGGGAAGGGCCTCGGCACCGCC